>JBDKKX010000081.1:0-13806 GCA_039795795.1 Bacteroidota bacterium
ATCCGATTCCAGCATGAAAGCAACCCTAACGCCTACGAATGCCAGTTGTGGACTAGCGAATGGCAGTATTGCGTTAACGGCGGTAACAGGCGGTCCATCTCCAAATTATACTTATTCATGGTCGAATAATGTCACAACGCAAAATTTGACGGGAATCGGCGCGGGGAATTATTCGGTGACGATTAGTTCGGGAAGTTGTACTTTGGTCAAAACGGCAATTGTTTCTTCTTCGGATTCTAGCATGAAAGCGACGATTACGCCTACCAATGCCAGTTGTGGTGGAAACAATGGCAGTATTACGTTAACGGCGGTAACAGGCGGTCCATCTCCGAATTACACTTATTCATGGTCGAATAATGTCACAACGCAAAATTTGACGGGCATTGGCGCAGGGATTTATATGGTTACGATTAGTTCGGGAGCTTGTACTTTGGTCAAAACGGCAATTGTTTCATCCGATTCCAGCATGAAAGCAACCCTAACGCCTACGAATGCCAGTTGTGGACAACCGAATGGCAGTATTGCGGTAACGGCGGTAACGGGCGGTCCGTCTCCGAATTATACTTATTTATGGTCGAATAATGTCACAACTCAAAATTTGACAGGCATTGGTGTAGGGAATTATTCGGTGACAATTAGTTCGGGAAGTTGTACTTTGGTCAAAACCGCAACCGTTTCAACAGGTTCCAATATTAGTGCAACCACTAATTCATTGCCTGCAAGTTGCGGTCAAAACAATGGTTCTATTATTTTATCCGTGACAGGAGGTACATCGCCTTATAGTTTCGCATGGTCAAATGGTGCAACGACTATTAGTCTAAACAATGTTGCAGCAGGGGTTTACAGTGTGACGATAACGGACGCGAATAGTTGTTCTACGATTAAAACGGCAATAGTACAAGGTTCAACGGTGTTATTTGTTACGCCTTCCGCAACACAGCCCAGTTGTGGACTTAATAATGGAAGGATTAATTTGGCGGTAACTGGTGGTAGCGCGCCCTATACTTACACTTGGTCAAATGGCGTTTTCACTGCTAATTTAACAAATATTGGTGCAGGTACTTATTCGGTTTTGGTTCGAGATTCGGCTGGATGTTCCAGAACTGAAACGGTTATTTTAACACAAAGCAGTGGTTTATTGGTTAATACAATTAACAATAATGCTTCCTGTGGGCAAAATAATGGTTCAATCCTCACAAGCGTTTCGGGCGGAACAGCTCCTTATACTTATCTCTGGTCGAGTGGTGCGACGACTGCTAATTTAACAGGATTGGCTGCTGGCACTTATACGGTAACGGTTACGGCTGCAAATGGTTGTGTGGGTACAAAAGCAGTTACGATTATCGGCGGGGAAAATATGATTTTAACGGTAACGCCTACCAATGCTTCTTGTAATCAAAATGACGGTGTCCTTAACTTGTTAGTGCAAGGGGGCGCAAAACCCTACACCTATCTTTGGTCTAATGGCGCGTCAACGCAAAATATTACCAATGTATCCGCAGGAGTTTATACTGTTACTGTGACAGATGCAGTTAATTGTGTTAAAACAGCGAGTGCTACTGTTACTCAAGCGAATTGTGGTTTGGCAAATGACAATTGTACAGGCAGTGAATTGATTCCAATCAACAAAAATTATTTGTATATTTATCAAGGCATTCCAGTGCGCGTCACGACGGTCGGTGCTACGGCAAGCATTAGCTCGAATCCTACCCAAAAAGACGTTTGGTATAAATTTGCAGCCAAAGCGCATGCTCAAGTTTTCCAATTCAATAGTGTTGCGCCCAACACTTATACAGGGATTGGTATGGAAGTGTATAAAGGGACGTGTGGGAGTTTGAGTTCTGTTTTTTATGACAATGAGATTTGCTTCGGCAGAGATTATGAAATCTTTGTGGGGGGCAATACCGCAACGAATTATTTGAATTTAAATGAAGAATACTATGTAAGGGTTTGGACAAGAGGCGATAATACAACAGGTACTTTTGATATGAATTTATTACGCGGTAGTTTGAACAATATTTGCACTTATGCGGAAGATTTAAATCCTTGGCACATCACGGTAACAACAGGCGGTTCCACAACGGATCCGTCCCCAACGACGAACAGCAATACGGATGGTATCGCTTGTAATAACAATCTTGCGGGTGCGCCCAGAGATGATATTTGGTTTAAATTCACGGCTACGGCAAGTACGATGAACCTGGGTTATAATAGTTTTTTTTGGCGAAAAGGCATTTGTAATCCAGATAAACGATTGGCTTTTAGTCTTTATGAGGGAAGTTGTGCGGGTGCGGTGTTGCCTTTTGCAAATAATGTTACTTTTGCCAACAAAGAGGAAACGGAAGGAGGTATTAACATTGCGGGTTTGACACCCAACAATCGCTATTTTCTCAAAATTTGGACAAATGGTACTTGTAATAATTACGCCATTTTCAACTTAAAAGTGAATCCTGTAGTTGGCGGCAGTGGGTCAGGCAGTAGTTATACAGTGGATGTGCGTCAACAATTGCCTGTGGTGATACATGCGTTGTACCCAGTTCCGACAGACGAAATATTGACGATTCAATTGAGTTCCAAGGTTTCTGAACCCATCAAATTTCAATTTTACGATGCACGCGGTGGCTTAGTGCAAACGCAGGAGCAAAATGTGCAAATGGGTAACAATGAACTGCATTTTGATATTGGCAGCTTGCCAAGTGGCGTGTATAGCGTGCTTATACCAGGCGTTGTGTTGAGAAATGCGCCAACGCAGTTTATTAAATTATAATGCAGCCTTTGGAATTAGGATTAAATAGGATTTTTTTGGGATTAAATGGGATTGATTTTTAAGATTTTTTTCAACCTCTTAAAAATCCCAAAAATCCCAAAAAATCAATCCCATTTAATCCCAAAAAAATACTATTTAATCCTAATTCCTCTGCTCTGTCAAAGGCGATTCGCGCAAAACACATTGATTATTCTTTTCAATCGAATAAGTGTCAGGCACAAATATTTTCATTTTAACCACTTCGTTACAACTCACGCCTTTAAGCGTCAAGGGCGGGCGATTACCGACTTTAATATCCAGCGCGCCTGCCAAATGATCTGCTTGCAAGTTGTAACGACCCGTTTGAATGATATGCGAAAGCATGGTTAAGTCACAACAATCCAATTGAATCGAACTTTGAATCATTACCGTCGTGCCCGACCAAGTAGCGATTTCATAGTTGCTGAATTCAAATTGAATGATGTAAGCATCTTCAATCGGGATGATTTGGTGAAAAGATTTTTCAATTTGAGCTGTTGTAAGGATTGGTAGGCTGATAAAAGCCAAAACTAAGAGTTTGTTAAAAAATTTCACAACGGAACGTACTAATTTAAGTGAATAAAATTGTGGAAAATGACGCAGAACAATTTCCGCTTTGGAAAAAGCAGGAATTGCTGTGCGTCATTTATGATTCATGCCTTACTGTTTCTTCGCTTCTAAAACAGGAGAATCGCGTAAAAAACATTGCTTTTTATTCGCTATTTCATAATTTTCGGGTACAGAAATTTTGAATTTTACCTGTTCTTTACACTGTAAACCCTTGATAGTCAATGGGGGGCGTTTCTTACTACCAAAAGAAATGACATCGGTACTGTTTTCAATCGTCAAATCGTACCGACCTGTTTTGACAATATGCGATAACATAATTTGGTCGCAACAATCCAATTGAATCGTTCCTTCCACTAAAATCGTATTACCCGACCATGTGACCACTTCGTAATCCTCATTCAATATAAAATTGAGAATATACACTTCATCTGCTGCCACGACTTGATGAAAAGTTTTCGCGCTTTGCGCGGCTGTGCCCTTCGGCATTCCAAAAACACCCAAGACCACCCAAAGGTGAACCACCAGAACTTTCAATTTCACTGTGAAATTTTTTTTCGGAATTTAGTGATAATGTTCGTCAACTGGGGGGCGTTTTATAACACATTTCTCAGTACGTGACAAAAATACTTTTCATCACAGATTGAACAGATTCCACGAGATTTTCACAGATTTTTTTTGATTTTTAATGCTTGAAATCAAAAAAAATCTGTGAAAATCTCGTGGAATCTGTTCAATCTGTGTCGAAAAATATTTTTGTCACGTACTGAGAACACATTTAAAAAAACAAACAACGAAATAAATCACTTTATGTTGACTGAGATTGCAAAAAATCAATCCACATAAAGCGATTTACCCATCATTGTTTATTTACTTCTAAGCGATTGTTATAATGTATTGTTTTTTTCGATATTTTTAAAATTTAATTTTTGAGAAACTACGGATTCAATCGAGCGACCATTTTTTTCGAGGCATCCACATCTATTTTAACAGCGACATTTCGAGGCGCGAAAATAAGGTAAGAAACCAATTCCTTACTACCATTTCCCAATTGAACAGGCACTGTCATGCGCGGCGCGGCAACTGTTACGGTCTGTTCCTCAAAAACGGTACTCAAATGATAGCGTCCCGTTTCAACCAATGCTTTCAATAAACCCTCTCCACTATTGGAAAGCGCAATTTTGATTTGAATACGCACCATCGGATTATCCCATTCGCGGACTTCGACTTTATCTGCAAGGTTTAAAACAAGGGTTTGCCGACCTTGGGGATGAAACGATTTCGCAAAAATTTTCTCGGTTTGTGCTGTTGACGAATGAACGAAAAACAACATACCGGTCAAAATCAATGATACAATTTGTGCTTTCATAATGACCTCCTTTGTTTAATTTTGGTTCAATGTACAGCACTTTCACCAAAAATACAAATTTTTTGGTAATAATTTGGAGGCTTCTGATGAATATTTATTTTTTAAAATTGAAATATACCGAAATTTCCTTTGGTTATAATTGAAAATAGATTAGATATGTGTTAAAAAATTATAAATCTTTTTCTTAACCTATTCTATAAAATACCCTAAAAAGGTTACAAAACAAATATAAACAACTATTTTGTAGTAGGATATAGATGTGAAAAAATACTTGTTTTTTGGCACTTATAAAAAACGTTCTTCTATGCTTTCAATTGCCGTTTTGTTGAGCACCCCATATAAGTGAGGATACAATTCGCCCGATGTTGAAGCCTCTACGACCAAACGCGCTGTCAATAAATCGGGATTCATTTTTAGAATCCAAACTTTTTCAACTCCTTTATAGTAGCGTTGCAAAACGCCTTCGAGTTGATGCGCGTAACTGAAGTGAATGAAACCTTCTGCCTCCAAACTGGGATGCTGATAGGTGTCCGCATCCGATTGAGCTGCCCATGAATCGGGCAGGACGACGTGATAAATATAATTCATTTTATTTGAAATTTTGATAGAGGGGTTGGAATTAGGATTAAATGAGATTTTTTTAGGATTAAATGGGATTGATTTTTTAAGATTTTGTAGGATTATAATCCTACAAATCTTAAAAAATCAATCCCATTTAATCCTAAAAAAATCCCATTTAATCCGAATTACAACCCCCAATGTCCCTAATTATCAACGATTTTGAAACATTTCCAACAAATCCGCAAGGCGACTTTTCAAATCTTTTCGATTCACAATAAAATCTAAAAAACCTTTATCCAACAAAAATTCTGCGGTTTGGAAGCCTTCGGGCAAATCGCGTTTAATCGTTTCCCGAATCACACGCGGTCCCGCAAAGCCAATTAAAGCACAAGGCTCAGACATATTAATGTCACCCAACATCGAATAAGAAGCCGTCACGCCCCCCGTCGTCGGGTCGGTCATCAACGACAAATAGGGAAGTCGCGCTTTTGCCAACTGCGTCAATTTAGCAGCAGTTTTCGCCATTTGCATCAGCGAAAAAGCCGATTCCATCATGCGTGCACCGCCCGATTTAGAAATTAATAGAAAAGGCGTTTTTGTCTGCACGCACCTATCAATCGCCCGCACAATGCGTTCGCCCACTACCGAACCCATCGAACCGCCGATAAACGAAAAATCCATACACGCAACCACCAACCCGAAACCATTGACTTTGCCTTCGCCCACCGAAATCGCATCGGTCAAACCCGTTTTGCGTTGTGCTTCGCGCAATCGGTCTGGATAGGTCTTGGTATCCACGAAATTCAATAAATCTTTGGAGACCACCTCTTCAAATAAGAGCGTGTATTGATTGTTATCAAACAAAATTTCAAAATAATCCCTGGAGCCGATGCGTACGTGATAGTCGCATTTCGGACATTTTCGGTAATTGTCTTTAAATTCCTTCATCATCGTCGTCTCTTTGCACTGCGTACATTGATGCCAGAGACCGCCCGGAATTTCTTTTTTACCAGTTGTGGCGGTTTGAATGCCTTCGCGTAAACGTTTGAACCAACCCATGTTTTTGTTATGTCAAGCTAATGGATTTCGGAATACGAATTTCGGAATTGGGATACGATTGGAACGCGGAGGACGCGGATTTTTTTTGGAACACATAGGAACATAGGACATATAGATTTTTTTTAAACAATTGATTATCAAGGATTTGAAAAAATCTATGTGTCCTATGTTCCTATGTGTTCCCAAAAAAGGTGTTCCCCAATCCGCGTCCTCCGCGTTCCAATTGTATCACCCAATGAGTATCCCAATTCCGAAATCTACAATCCACAATCCGAAATTTACGTAATGAACCTGCGAAATTATAATTTTTAACATAAATAGAATTATTTTTTAAAAAAATTTCAGCAGATTACTGCATTTTTGACCCAATTTGCTGTTTAAATCGACTTCATTATGGATTTTGGAAAACTATCCGACGTATCAAAAGTTAATTTTGCATTGCCGCCCGACGCGCCACAAACGACCGCGCTCTTGCAACGGCATGCCTCTAAAACCAGTACAAAAAAGCCTATTTTTTACATAGGTTGTACGGGTTGGGCGATGAAAGAATGGGTTGGGAAAACTTATCCGCCCAAAGCCAAACCTGCGGATTTCTTATTTCATTATGGCAAACAATTCAATACCATTGAATTAAATACAACCCATTATCGGACTCCGTCTGTCCAAAACTGCGAGGATTGGTACGCCAAAACGCCTTCGGATTTCAAATTCGCGCCTAAAATGTTGCAAAATGTTTCTCATACGACCGATTTAGGCATGAATACTGGCTTGGCGCAACAGTTCATTGATTCAATTTTGCATTTGAAAGCAAAAAATGGAATTTGTTTTATGCAATTGCCGCCGCATTTCAAAACAAAAAATTTACCCATTTTAGAAACTTTTTTGAAAAAATATGCCCATCAAATCCCTTTGGCAATCGAAGTGCGCCACGAAGAATGGTTTGAAAATTCCAATTATGGCAATCTACTGTTTGAACTATTGGAAAATTATGGTGTTTCAACGGTCATCACCGATGTTTCAGGTAGGCGCGACGTACTGCATCAACGGCTGACGACTTCCACTGCTGTAATTCGATTTGTTGGAAATGCTTTACATCCAACCGATTATACCCGCATCACCGAATGGATTCAACGATTAAAAATTTGGTGTTTGAATGGTTTAAAAGAAGTATATTTTTTTACGCACGAGCCAGACAATCTTTTAGCACCCGAATTAGCCCAGTTTGTGTATGAAGAAATTCAAAAAATAATTGATATTGATTTTCAACCGATATGTAGAAAACCTATTTTTTTCGATGAACAACCGAAACAATTCAGTTTGTTCTGACAAAAAAATTAAAACAAAAAATAAAATACCATGTCTCGAAATTATCCGATTAGTTCCCAATATTTGCCCAAATTGATAGCCAATAACGCTATTTATGTGGATAAAACTTCTTTTATCGTGTCCTTGCTGACGAAAAAAAATAATGCGGCTTATTTTTTAAGTCGCCCGCGTCGCTTTGGGAAGTCGTTGTTTGTCAGCGCATTAGAGCAGGTTTTTTTAGGAAAAAAAGAATTATTTAAAGATAAATTCATATATGATAAACATCATTGGGAAGCATTTCCAATCATCCGTTTATCCTTAGACAGTATTTCGTTTACAAGTTTGGGTCTGCCCGAATCGTTATTATTGCGTTTGCAAAACATTGCAAAATCTTATGAAATCTCCTTAACAACGACTGATTATGTTGAGACTTTTAAGGAATTAATTCAATCATTATATGATAAATATCAAAAAAAAGTAGTCATTTTGATTGATGAATATGACAAACCCATTATACATGGCATCGAAAAAGACGATTCGACTGTTGCCGAAAAAAATAGAGATATTTTAAAATCTTTCTATGGGGTTTTAAAAGATAGTGACCAATATTTGCGCTTTACATTCATAACGGGCGTGTCAAGGTTTGCGAAAGTGTCTATTTTTTCGGATTTGAATCATTTGGATGATTTGACTTTAGATGCGAAATATGCCGCGATATGTGGCTTCACGGAAGCGGAAATTCGACATTATTGTGCGGACGGTTTACAAGATTTGGCAGAAAAAGAAGGAGGAACGGTAGAGACCATTATGGATAAAATTCGATTTTGGTACAATGGTTTTTCTTGGAATGCGAAAGATTTTGTTTATAATCCGTATTCTACCATGCTTTTAATGCACAAACAAGTTTTCGATATTTACTGGTTTGACACGGCAACGCCCACTTTTTTAGTTAAATTGATACATAAGCATTATGAATATAATTTTAAAAATTTACAAGTAGAAAAAGGGCTTTATCATTGGCATGATTTAAAAAATTTAAATTATGTATCTATCATGTTACAAACGGGTTATCTCACTTTTAAAGCCCATATTGTGGATGATCTTTATGAAGTAGGCTACCCTAATAATGAAGTTTCTAATGCGTTTTCCAAAATGTTATTAGGGAGTTATTTACATCAGGACGGCAATTCTTTTGGTAGTGCGCTGTATAAAATCGAAACCTCCTTGAGGCGAAATGACCTTAAAGAGGTTATTCATATTTTGACGGAGATGTTCAAAATCTTACCCTCTCAATTTTTTTGGGAAGATGCTGAAAAAGTGGATAAGAAGGGAAATGTCAGCATTGTCAAAAGGCAGGTGGGTGAAAGTTTTTACCATGCGGTTATCTATTTGATTTTCAACATTTTAGCGATTCGGATGAAGGTGGAAATTCCAACTTCGGCGGGTCGAATTGATGCGATTGTGGAAACGGATACACATGTTTATTTATTTGAATTCAAAAAAGACCGCAAGGCAAAAGCAGCCATTCAACAAATTTGGCAAAACCAATATGCGAATTTATATAGTTTGTCGAAAAAACAAATTGTATGTATTGGAATGTGCTTTACGATACAAAAGAAAGGGGTTTCAGATGCCGTTTTTATGAATTTAGAAGCCGTTGAAGCGTATTTGAACCCCAAATAAGCATTTTAACATTAAACATAAAAAACGGCGCAAAAGCAATCGCTTTATGCACCGTTGTCTTCGTATTTCAAAAAGTATCTGTTGCTCGGTTAACGGACCGCTGGAGCCATTTCCAACGGATTCGTTTTCGCCAAAGCGGGTTTTGCAGATTGAATCGCAGGTTTCACCCCAATAGAAGAATGTCCTTTCGCCAATTTTTCACCTAAAATCGGTGCAATCGCCAAACCGACTAAGCAAGTCAATTTAATTAAAATATTCATAGAAGGACCCGAAGTATCTTTGAATGGGTCGCCCACTGTATCGCCCACAACTGCCGCTTTATGCGGGTCAGAACCTTTAAAGTATTTCTTGCCATCAATGATAACGCCTTTTTCAAAAGATTTTTTCGCATTATCCCAAGCACCTCCTGCATTCGATTGGAAAATCGCCCACATAACGCCCGAAACCGTCACACCCGCCATATACGCGCCTAACGCTTCTGCTCCCATGATGAAACCGACCAAAATCGGTGTAATAATCGTAATCGCACCCGGCAACATCATTTCGCGTAAAGCCGCTTGAGTCGAAATATCCACACATTTTGCATATTCAGGCATGCCCGTACCGTCCATAATACCCGGAATTTCACGGAATTGACGACGGACTTCATTCACCATATCCATCGCAGCACGTCCTACCGCGTTCATCGCCAACGCAGAAAAAACCACTGGAATCATCGCACCAATAAATAAAGCTGCCAAAACATCCGCTTTAAAAATATTGATACCATTAATATGTGTAAATTTAACATAAGCCGCAAACAACCCTAATGCCGTCAATGCCGCAGACGCAATCGCAAAACCTTTACCAATCGCAGCCGTCGTGTTACCGACAGAGTCCAAAATATCAGTTCTTTCCCGCACTTCTTTCGGCAATTCGCTCATTTCAGCAATACCGCCCGCGTTATCGGCAATCGGTCCGAAAGCATCAATCGCTAATTGCATTGCCGTCGTCGCCATCATCGCAGAAGCAGCAATCCCAACCCCGTAAAAACCCGAAAAGAAATACGCGCCCCAAATCGCTGCTGCAAACAATAAAATCGGATACGCTGTGGACATCATCCCTACGCCTAAACCCGCAATAATATTCGTTGCCGCGCCCGTAGAAGAACTTTTGATAATATCCAACACAGGTTTTTTACCCATGCCCGTATAATATTCCGTCAACATCGAAATCAACGCGCCTACCACTAAACCAAATAAAACAGAAGTAAATACGTTCATTGGCGTAACTTCACGAACGCCTTCTCCGAAGAAAGACATATTAAATTTCGCAGGCAACATCCAATGAATCACAAAATAAGAAGCAATCCCCGTCAAAAGAATACTAATCCAGTTTCCTTTGTTCAAAGCCGTTTGCACCCCGTCGATAGAAGTATCATTATCCCCAACATTCACCAACCATGAACCGACAATGGAGAAAAGGATGCCCAAACCTGCAATCAAAATCGGCAACAAAATCGGTCCAATATTCCCAAAACCATCTGTAAAACCTTTGTTATCGCCAATCAAATAATTGCCTAACACCATCGATGCCAACACCGTAGCCACATACGAACCAAATAAATCCGCACCCATACCCGCTACGTCACCCACATTATCGCCCACATTATCCGCAATCGTCGCAGGATTGCGCGGGTCATCTTCTGGAATACCCGCTTCCACTTTACCCACTAAATCCGCACCAACATCCGCCGCTTTCGTGTAGATACCGCCACCGACCCGCGCAAACAACGCAATCGATTCTGCACCCAAAGAAAAACCTGCCAACACTTCCAATACTTTTTCCATTGCATGCGTCTCATTCCCTGTGCCATTCATAAACACTTGGTAGAAAACGATGAAAAGTACGCTCAAACCAAACACAGCCAAACCCGCTACGCCTAAACCCATCACCATACCGCCTTTAAAAGCGACTTGAAGGGCATTAGAAAGACTGGTACGCGCCGCTTGCGTCGTCCGAACATTCGCTTTCGTTGCCACGCGCATCCCAATATTGCCCGCCGCCGCCGAAAAAATCGCTCCAATCACAAAAGAAGCCACAATTAATAAACTGGAATTTTCAACCATCGTGGATTGAAGTCCCAATGCAATCCCCGCAATCACCACAAAGATTGCTAAAATACGGTATTCCGCGTTCAAAAACGCCATCGCACCGTCCGCGATTGCCGAAGAAATAAATTTCATTCGGTCATTACCAGCATCTTGCTTCGTCACCCACGATTGCAGGATGAACATGTAAGCCAATGCGACCAAGCCAAAAACAGGCAAGAGGTACAGCAGATTACTCATCAACAGACTTTTTTTTAAAAGGTTGGTTTGAAATTATTCACTCATAATCAATGAGGAATGAGAAATGAGGAATGATGAATTTTGTAACCAATTGATTTTAAATTAATTGCAAAATTTATCATTCATCATTCATCATTTATCATTCATTATTTGTTTTTTACGAAACATATAGATTTCTATATGCGTTTAGGAAACCGCAAAAGTACGGTTTTTCCTCCGTTTCTACTATAAAAAATCTGCCATTTTATAAAGAATTGCAATTTATATTTGTTTTTTACAAATATTTTAAATGCAAACTCAATTATTACGCCTTTTGCTATTGTAAATTAAAGTTAAAGTACTTGTGATAGGATGGATGTACGGATTTTACGGATTTCAGGGATTCGTACGGATTTTTTTTGTAATTTACGCGCTGCACCCAAGCAAAACAAAAAAATCCGTACGAATCGGTAAAATCCGTAAAATCCGTACATCCATCCTATCACAAGTTATATTTAAGGTACTTAATTGGCGCAACTGCGCCCAAGCCTGTCACAATATAACCTTTAAAAGCACGATTCACTTTTTAAGGTTGTTGTTAGATTGCTATTCGTTACAAAGACACTACCATTTGTTATTTCCCCATTCCGTAGATAAAACCTAACTCATTAAAAATGAACCTTTTTTGTAAATCTAAAAAAGCAATTTGGCTATTTTTGGGATTGCCCAACCTCCTTTTTGCGCAAAATTTGTTTCAAAATGGCAGTTTTGAAACGGGCACCTTTAATGCCGATACCACGATTGTTTCGCTTGTGAATAATGCAGACCGCGTAGGCAATACGGATATTAATACTTGGTCAAGGGATCAGAACGTTTTCTGGATAGAAGATGCGACGCGCGCTACGGATGGCAACCGTTTTTTGTACATTCCTGTTACGGGGCAATGTTCGGCGCAAGGTTTTACGTTATCGGGCAACGTAGTGAGTGCTTGTAAAACGTATAAATTGACTTTTGATGGGGCAGGTTTTGACCACTTGAATCCGAATGGAGGCGTTGGACTGTCGGCTTTTACGCTCGAAGCCAAATACGCAGATGCGAATAGCAATCCTATTTTAGCGGTTTTAGACCGTCGTGGTTTTACGGATGTGCGCACGGGACAGGCGGCTCAAAATCCTGTGGTGCCGAGTGCGTGGAATCATTTAGATTGGAAACGCATGTGCACCTATTTTACATTGCCCGACGCGCCCGTAGGAGCTCAGAAATTACAACTTTTTATTTCCAATTCCAATCAAATTGGAGGTGCTTCTAATGGGATTGTGTTAGATAACCTTGTTTTAGAAGCAGTGCTGCCGCCAATGGCTCAATATGGGGGCGTTTGTATCCGTGATTTGTTGTGCGACGCGACTGCTTACAATAACAATCCAAGCGATTGGGCAAGTAATTGGACAGAAGAATCCGATGATAATAGTGCAACGACGGGTCAAATTAAAATTAAATTTGGCGCATTGGAGTTCAACAATGCGAATGGAATAGCAGCACAAAAAATTTATAGAGCCGTCAATTTAAGCAATGCTTTGACCGCGCAATTGTCTTTTGATTATGCGACTTCGGGCAATTTGGATGGAACAGACCAGTTTTTAGTCGAAATATCCAAAGATAATGGTACAACGTATCATCGACTCGAAACTTTCACGGATGACGGAGGTGGAACGCGCAGTTATGATATTAAGGCGTACGCTTCGGCTACTACGCGGATTCGATTTGGCACGGTGGACAATACGGATTATACAAGTCTTAATAAATCAATGTATATTTCTAATATCAATATTTGTACAACGGCTTGTCCTGCAACGATTTGTCTGCCGCTAACGGTGGTACGCCATTGATATTGCAAACACATAGGGACATAGGGCATTCTTTTAAAGAGTTATCAATAATGGTAAACAAGATGACGCGCAAACATAGGGACATAGGAGACATAGGGCATTCTTTTGGGAAGCGCGGCGCGCTTCCCAAAAGAATGCCCTATGTCTCCTATGTCCCTATGAATATGCGTAAGGCTTAATTTATGTAATTTGTAAAATTTTCAAAATTGGTTCGATCCTTTCGATTTTCATAGGTCGCATGCTGATAGAAAAGCGGAATAAAATCTACCCAGTCGTCTTGTT
>JBDKKX010000082.1:0-13706 GCA_039795795.1 Bacteroidota bacterium
ACCCGCAGGCGGAACATTCGCCGATTTTATTAGAATTGTATCGGTTTCTGTGCGGCAACGAGACTTTTAACGAGGTGATGGAAGATCATTTTCCTGCTTGGATTGATGACAAAACTTTATTTGTCGGCGCGACGAAAAAGTTATTAAAAGCATTGCCCAAGGTAGATGAATTGGTTTCTGATTACGAAGAGGAAGATATGCTGACTTTGAAATTTGGAGAGCAATTGTTGGTGAAAACGGTTAAAAAAGATGCAGAAATCTTGGAATATATTAAACCAATGTTGCAAAATTGGGATGCAGACCGAGTGGCGGTGATTGACATGATTTTGTTAAAAATGGCAACGAGTGAATTGATTGATTTTCCGACGATTCCAACAAAAGTGACTTTAAATGAATACGTTGACCTTTCAAAGGTGTATAGTACGGACAAAAGTAAAGAATTTGTCAACGGTATTTTGGACAAATTGTTGAAAAAGTTGAAAGAAGAAGGCAAAGTGTCCAAAGAAGGGCGCGGATTAGTGGAATAATTGATTTTTTACCATAGCACACGCATCAAAAAAACGGCTGACTTTAAAAAGGCTGTCTCAATTCGATTGAGGCAGCCTTCTTTGCGTTATGAAATTTTGTCATTGTAAAAACGCCTTGATTCTGTTATTGGAATATTTAAAAAATATATGTTTCTTTGCATTTTACTTACTCTGATTACAAACATTTGCGCTATGAACTTTTTTTTTACCAAAAACCGAAGCCTTTTTTGGCTCATTTTCCTTTTATGCGTTTTTACTTCGTTTCGTTTTTTGCCTGCACCGCTTCACACGGATATGAAACCGCTTTCCTTTATGCTGGGGAAATGGGAAGGGAAAGGGCAATATTTGATAGATAATCAATTATTCAAAGTTAGAAGAACGCTGCATATTATGCCTGAAAAAGGCGGCAGACAAATCCGTATTACTTCCTTAGCGATTGAAGACGAACCGTTGAATATTCAAAATAGAATCGTTCAACAACAACAACATGTGTTAACCTTCAATTCCAAAACCCAAAATTATACCATTAAAACCCACGTTAACAATCAATTATTTGGTCAAACAGTTTTAGAAGTGCCATTTGAAGGTTTTTGCACTTGGAAAAGTCAGAATTTGGCGGGGCATCGAGTGCGTTTCCATATTCGCTACGAACAGGGTAAATGGATAGAAGTCGGCGAGATTTTAAAACCCAAACAAGGTTGGTTGGTTATTGCAGCTTCGGAATTAGAACAAAAGTGATTTTTTTTGCATAAAAGTGATCCGCACGAAACAAAAAAAATTACGATGCGAATTGGAACACAGATGACATGGATTTTTTCTTGTCATTCCGTAGGAATCTGAGTTTCCTACGGAATGACAAGAAAAATCCGCGCATCTTATTTCAAACCGACTTTCATGCCGATTTGCACCTGCACTTGCTGTTGACTCCGAACTTTAACGGGAATTGCCCCATTTCCAGTCGTCGCAAACGCATATTTTAACAACATTTTTGAACCATTGCGGACTTTAGCAAATTTCGCAGCATCCAAACGAATGAATGAAGTTTGTTTGGCAACTCCTGTGACATTGCCCGAAGCATCCACAGGCGCGCCTTCTAACAAGGGTTTTACACCCGAATATAAGGAATCCAGGATAAGATTATTCTCCGTCGCAAAATAACCTTGCAAACCAACTCGAATCGGCATCTCATTTTGAGTATTGATTTTCAATTCGACATAATCGACTTTATCATAATTCGTTAATTGAAGTGGGTACGTTTGCTGCACCTCAAAATCTTTCGCAGCTGCCCAAACAGGCAACCGAATCTCTACTTGCAACTTGAAGGCACTGGAATCGGTTAAAAATCCAATCACGCGATGCGCTGTATCTGGATTCGTAATGCCCTCAATCCAGTAATCAAACTTAGCAGGATTGGAATTGATAATGCTGTCAATATTAGAATTTGTTTTATCAAAATGAACGACCGTCCGCTTCGATTGACCCACTTCTTGAAGGCTTGGATAATTCGCAGAAAGATTACTCAACGCATTGCTGCGCAGCGAAAGGGTTTTATTATCAATAGTGATGACATCCGCAACGCGGGCACTCGCTTGCACAGGAAACCCAAAAGAATTATCCAACGTAATATCAACCGAAGGATTGACAAATTTCACTTCGCCGCGTTTCCACTGTTCAAAAAAATCAATTTTAATCGTATCTCGACTCGTCTCCACCGCAGATTGCCCTAACCAGCCTTCCGCATATCCAAAAACCAAATTGGAAAGTTGCATCGCCAAACCGCGACTTGTTGCCCGATCCAAAGGCACCAGCACCCGTTCACCATTGGATTTTCGGGCATCGTATTTCAAATACAAAGAATCGTTTTGCGCCGACAAAGTATAACCCGAAACGTCATAATTTTGAATGGTAAACGAGGACGCATTCGGCTCAACCTTGAAAGTACGTGAAAAAATTTGACCATTTTTCGTCATTTGAGGAACGGAAATCGTCACATCCAAGGTTTCTGTAATGTGAGCAGGCAACCATGCGAAACCCACTAATTCCCCCGTTTTGATAAAAGTTCGGATAATTTGCAAGCCATTCGGCACTTTCATCGGCACCCGTGTTACAGTATCCGACAACGGAATCGGCAAAGCAAAAGCTTGTTGAATTTTGGAAAAAAGGTCGTAAGAAGTGCGTGCTTGCAAGAGTCCTTTATAATACAAGGTCATCCCGCCATCGGGCGCGATTTCAAAAAAGGCTTTTTGGTCAAAGGGACTCAAGACCGTTTGAAGCGAAGTTTTGCCTTCCAACACTGGAATTGCGTATTCCGAACCCATACCATTAGTATCCACTCCATAAATTTCCCATTTTTGACAAGCTGTTATTACAAGAAAACTGATAATCAGTAAATGCTTGATTTGATTTTGCATCTTCATAAAAGTTGGCGTAAAATTTTAAAATGAGACAAATGTAGGGATTTGGATTCGGTTTTAAAAATAAAATACGTAATGATGAATGATAAATGATGAATGATAAGGGAAGTGGAAAATAATAATCTACCCGCGATTTCGCCACGAATTACATAAATTTGAACGAATTTAGTGAAAATTCGTGTAATTCGTGGCGAAATTGCCAAAAAGAAGCAGTAGTGTGACATTCTTTGAACGAAAATTTGTATGGTGTTTGTCTCAGTTGGGAATATTTTTATATTGCTCATTAAAAAAAAAAAAAGATTTTTTGCATATAAATTGCTCAAAAGTACTTAAAATTGCGCAATATTATTGAAGCATTGCTTTCAAGTAAGGCATTACAAAAACAAATTACAGAAGCAAATTAGGTAATAAATAATTGGTTATGAGTCATTTATAAGTTATCATGGCAACTATTATGTAACAATTTTGAAACTCAAAAACTCAAAATTTCAAAATCGGTATGAATCTTTTCAAACGCACTTTTGATGAATTCAGTTGAGGAAAAATCAAATGAGGTTGGGTTTATTTCTAAAATGCTATATAATAACATAGTTGACAATGATGAAAAAAGTATTTTTTGTGACTTTTCAATTTTTGACAAGAACGTAAATGGTTAGGTGGCTGCATTCCCAATTCAAGCATCTGGATTAGAGTGACATGGCACCATGCAAATTAAAACAAATTTTTTATTTATGCAAACATTACTTGTGCGAACCGCCAATGCGCGGCAACAGTCGTACGCCCACATTCGACGATTGACCGAAGATTTGTGTCAACCGTTGTCTCCCGAAGAATATACCATTCAAGCATCGGATTTTGCGAGTCCGCCGAAATGGAATTTGGGACATACCACTTGGTTTTTTGAAACTTTTTTGTTGAAGCCGCATTTGCGAGCTTACAAACCGTATGATGAAACCTTTAATTTTTTGTACAACAGCTATTACGAAAGCGTCGGTAAACGCACGTCACGGCATCAACGCGGGTTGATTACGCGTCCTTCGGTTGAGGAAGTTTATGCGTATCGACGTTACGTGGATGAAAAAATGCAATTATGGTTGTCAGATCCGAATTGCTTCCAACAAAATCAGGAATTAGCCGATTTATTTGAATTGGGCTTGAATCACGAACAACAACATCAAGAATTATTCCTAACGGACATCAAATATACGCTTTCTTGTAATCCATTAAATCCTGCATATCAACCTATTATGCCAAAAACGGACGCTTTACCTGTGATGCCATTGAAATACTTGCCTGTCGAAGAAGGCATTTATACGATAGGGCATATAGGCGATAATTTCCATTTTGACAATGAAAAAGGCGTTCATAAAGTCTATTTGCACGGGTTTGAAATCGCAAATCGCCCGATTACAAATGGTGAATATTTGGAATTTATAAAGGCGGGCGGCTATCAAAAATTTCAATATTGGTTGAGCGCGGGTTGGAATTGGGTCCAAACGAATCAGATTGATAGTCCGATGTATTGGCAACAAGAAGGAGGCAAATGGTATCAATTTACTCTCTATGGTTTGAAAGAAGTAGTTGAAAATGAAGTTGTTACACATATTAGTTTTTACGAAGCAGATGCTTATGCGCATTGGGCAGGGAAACGGTTAGCGACTGAATTTGAATGGGAAACCGCGTGTCGGCAATACAGTCCGACGATTCCAACCTCGGGGCATTTTATGGATTCGAAGCATTATCATCCGATTGCGCCGACGGAAGATTTTCAATTCTATGGCAACGTTTGGGAATGGACGAATAGTGCTTATTTGGCGTACCCGTTTTACAAACAGGCGGAAGGAGCGATTGGCGAGTACAATGGCAAATTTATGAATAATCAAATGGTTTTGCGCGGGGGGTCTTGTGCGACTCCGCGTTCCCATATTCGGGGAACGTATCGAAACTTTTTTTACTCGCACGAACGATGGCAATTTACAGGCATTCGGCTTGCAAATTATAAGTGATCAATGATAAATAATGAATGATGAATGATGAATTTTTATAATTATTTGATAATCAATTAAATATGAAATTTATAAACATCATTTGCTTGATCCATTACTCCATTTTTTTTTTAACCGTAGTATGACAACCACTGAATTAACTCAATTAGCTGCCGATTATTATCAAGAAGGCGTTTTAGACAAAGACGCTTGGTTTCGAGTGGCAGATGCAGATTATCATGCATTATTAAAGGCTTTGGATACGAAGCGATTGTTTGAACAACCTACCTGTTTATTGGACATTGGTTGTGGCACAGGGCGATTCCCCGCATTATTGCGCCCTTATTTGAGCACGGTGCCCATTACATATGATTTTTTAGACCCATCGCAACTGTCTTTGGAATGGTTGCGCAAAAGTTTGAAACCGCCGTATCAAGCGCGTCATGCGATTCAGATGGGGGTTCAATCTTTAGCGGATTGGCAACAGCAGGCGCAACTTCAATATGATTTGATTTGGGGCATTCACGCTTTACATTTTGTGCAGCCGACCGAGATTCCACAAGTGCTTCAGACCATTCAGCGTGGTTTGAAACCCGATACAGGGATTGCGTTAGGCTCGTTTATCGCGGAAGATTGTTTCTACATTGGGATTCATGATTGTTATTGTCGGGCTTTGGGGAAAGAACGCCAAAATTGGTTGGGCTACGAACCTTATACCCAATTAGGTTTTGAACCCTTAAAAATACCTCGATTGGAACAAACGCTTGAGTTTGTACACCGAGTTGCGATAGCGGACACGTATATATTGGAAAATTATTTGCAACAATGTGTTTTTGACAAAACATATTCATTGCAGGATTGGTTCGATCATCCTATGTTGAACGCTTATTTGCGGCAATATCAGGTCGGAGCCTATTTTGAATTTCCTCAAAAGATTATAATGATTCAATTCGGGGACTTAAAACGCCCTCTTTTGCAAAATGCAATTTTGAAAAATTAACCCACATGGAACTTACAGCGAATTTAACAAATTTCGCGCGGGATGTCGAAAAAGGACTGTCCGCGCCTCAAAAATATTTATCATCCAGTTTTTTCTACGACGAAGTAGGCAGTACAATATTCCAACAAATCATGGATTTGCCCGAATATTATTTGACGCGTTGCGAAGCTGAAATCTTAAACACGCATCGTCAATCCTTGTTGGAAATGTTCAATACAGAAACAGGATTTGATTTATTGGAACTAGGCGCGGGCGATGGCGCGAAAACGACGATTTTATTAGAGCATTTTTTGAAACAAGGTGCGGATTTTAGTTACGGAGCGATAGACATTTCGCCGAGTGCTGTGGCAGGTTTGGAAGCTCAATTGAAAGCCCAATTCCCAACATTAGGTTTACAAATGGTTGCAGATGATTATTTTTCGGGTTTGAAACAATTGCAATTGACCGAAAAGCGACGCAAAATCGTTTTATTCATGGGTTCGACGGTCGGCAATTTCCATCCCAAAGCCGCCATTGCCTTTTTGAAACAATTGCGCCCTTACATGAATGAAACCGATTTATTTTGCATTGGATTCGACTTGAAAAAGCAGCCCCAAATGATTCTCGACGCTTACAATGACGCACAAGGCGTGACGGCGGAATTTAATTACAATTTATTGCGCCGCATGAATGAAGAATTGAAAGCAGATTTCAACGTCGAACAATTTGAGCATGCCCCTATTTATCATCCGCAAAATGGTTGTGCGGAGAGTTATTTGGTGAGTAAAGTAAATCAAAATGTTTATATTGAGGCTTTAAATAAAACATTTTCGTTTAAAGCATGGGAAGCCATTCACACAGAAGTCTCTTACAAATACTCGTTGCAAGATATGGAAGAGATAGCAAAAATGGCAGGTTTCGTCGTCAAAAAATGTTTTTTCGACCGAAAACAATATTTTTGCAATGCCATTTGGACGATAAGTAAGGCAAAATAAATATTTTAATTTTTTAAAACAAACATTATCGATGCCAGATTTTAAAAAAACCTTAAATTTGAGCGAGTTGCTTGAGGCAAAAACGCAGATTGAAGACATTGAATTTTGGAGGAATTTATGCCCACAAGCAAAAATTTCCGATATTGCGCTGAATCGCGCTAAAGCCCTTCGGGTAGATGCTGCGCAAATCCAGGATTATCAATCGGTTTTGCGGGCGGAAGGCTATTTTCAGACCCCGCCAATGTTGCCCGTTGAGATGCAACAGGAAATGTTAGCCTGCATTGAAGCCGTGAAAATGGCAGGATTTCCACAAATGTTTGCGTTAGTGTACGACGTGTTTTACGAAGCGTTTCACTATTTTGATAACATTTTGCGTTCGATGTTGGGGGAGGATTACAAAATGATCCCTAATTTCTGGATTTATTACGTCCCAGCAGCCGAAGGTGGGAAAGGTTTTGAACCGCATCGAGATTTGGAGTACCTCAACACCATTGATGCACAAGGCAATCCAACGGTTTTAACTTTGTGGGTGACAGTGACGGATGCCAATCCCTTGAACTCGTGTATGTACGTGCTGCCTTCGCACCGCGACCCCGAGTACAAAGCCGCTATCACCAATTTGAAACAAGGGGCAACTTTGTTTAAATTGGAAGATGTTCGAGCGATTCCAGTGGCAGGGGGCGCGTTGTCTGCTTGGGATCAGTATTTGTATCACTGGGGCAGTCGCGGGAGTGTACGGGCGAGTCATGCCCGCGTGAGTTATGCGTTGTATTGTCAGCGCGGCGATATGGCACCTGTGGATGATTCGTGGATAGATTTGCGCACGGATTTGGGTTTTGCAGACCGTTTAGGCTTTATTTGTCGCGGGATTTATCGGTATTCCTACGTGAAATCCGACCCGACTCAACAAACGCCTGAATTATTAGCGTTCTTAGAAAAGCACCTAAAATCCATTGAATTACAACCTGTTTAACGGATTCTAAAAACTGTGCACAAAACATTGTAGGGACAGGTCGCGACCTGTCCGATTTTCATCATTTATAATTTATTTATTATCAATCAATTATAAATGATGAAAATTGGATAGGTCACGAAAGAATTGGACAGGTCACAAAAGAATTGGACAGGTCACGAAAGAATTGGACAGGTCACGAAAGAATTGGACAGGTCACGACCTGTCCCTACAATATTTCGTTGTTCTATTTAGGAAAGGTATATTGTGCACGGTTTTCGCAATCCAATTTATAGTGTAGAGACTGAATAAAAATGATAACTTTAAATAATATTTCGTTAAAATACGATACTAAAACCATTTTTTCGGATTTAACGCTTTCGTTTTCGACGCATCGCGTGACGGCATTGCTCGGCAAAAGTGGTAGTGGAAAATCGTCCTTATTGCAATTATTGAATGGGATGTTGCGCCCTGCGTCGGGGCAAATTGAAATTTTTGGGCAAGCATTCGATTATCAAAAGGCTGCTCAAATGCGTTTGGGCATCGGGTACGCAGTGCAACAAGTGGGATTATTTCCACATTTGAATGTAATGGAAAATATCCGTTTGTTAGGGAACGTAACTCAAATGCAACCCGCAGCAATGCAACAACGCGTCTTAGAATTGATGGAAATGGTGCAATTGGATCCGTCTTATACGAAAAAATTTCCCTATCAATTATCGGGCGGCGAAGCACAACGGGTTGGATTATGCCGAGCGTTATTTTTGCGCCCTAAAATTTTATTGATGGATGAACCTTTTGCAGCATTAGATGCGAATACAAAAAGGGTTATTTATGATTATTTTTTAGCGTTGCAACAATCGGCGAGTTGCACCGTCGTTTTGGTGACGCACGATTGGAAAGAAGCCGCCTATTTATCCGATGAATTTATTTTATTAGAAAACGGAAGGATTTCGCAACGCGGAACCAAAACGGAATTATTAAAAATGTTATGAAAAATTATTTAATACTTATTTTATTGATATGCTTTATTTTAGGACGCTTAGAAGCTCAAAAATCAATTGTCGTTGGAACGAAACATTCCAATGAATCCTACATTTTAGGGGAACTCATTTGTCAAATTTTGACCGATGGCGGCTTCCAAGTCGAACGCAAATTCAATTTAGGGGGTACGGCGGTGAGTTTTGAAGCCTTAAAAAAGGGTTCCATTGATATTTATCCCGAATATTCGGGGACGATTTCATCCGAGATTTTAAAACAAAAAATTGAAAATCTTGCGGATATGAACACCGCTTTAATCCAACAATTTGATTTAACGATTTCAAAACCTTATGGTTTCAACAACACTTATGCGATGTGTGTGACGAGCGCGTTGGCGAAACAATACGCGCTTCAAACGATTTCAGATTTGAAAAAAAATCCTTTATTGAAAGGCGGGTTGAGTTACGAATTTTTGAAACGAACCGATGGATGGTCGAATTTAAGCAGGCATTACACCTTGAAAAACAATGCTTTAGGTTTGGAACACGGTTTAGCGTATCAAGCCTTGCAACAGCAAGAAATAGATTTCACGGATGCGTATTCCACGGATGGGGAAGTTTCAAAATATGATTTAGTGATTTTGAAAGATGATTTAGCCTTTTTTCCAAAATATGAAGCATTGTCTTTGTATCGGCGTGCGTTGCCCGAAAAAGCACAGGAATTATTAAAAAAATTGGATCATGTTTTAAGCGATTCGGCGATGCAGCGACTCAATTCATTGGCTTTGTTTGAAAAACAGGCTCATATTTCGATTGTGCATGATTTTTTGGTTTCCAAAAAATTAGTTCAATCCAAAGATATTAAAATTTTATTTAAATCACAAGATATTTTTAATCATACTATTACACATTTAAAATTAACTTTATTATCTTTACTGAGTGCGATTTTTGTAGCCGTACCCTTAGGAATGGTATTATACCGATGGCAACGATTTTCGAAACCCATCTTATACGCGGCAAGCGTTTTACAGACGATTCCATCCATCGCATTACTCGCGTTGATGATTCCGTTTGTCGGGATTGGAGTCAAACCTGCGGTAATTGCATTATTTTTATATGCGTTATTGCCGATTTTGCAAAATACGGTGGTCGGATTCAGTGCGGTAGATCCCATGTTGAAACGCGTTGCGACGGCAATCGGACTTACGCCCTTGCAACGGTTATGGCACATCGAATTGCCGTTAGCCATGCCGATGATACTCACAGGGATTCGCACCGCAGCCGTCATCAATGTCGGAACGGCAACATTAGCCGCTTTTATAGGCGCAGGCGGACTCGGCGAATTCATTGTCACAGGATTGGCATTAAATCAAACCAATCTTATTTTGATGGGCGCGATTCCATCGGCAATTTTAGCAATTTGCATGGAATTATTGTTTGATGGAGTGACTCAATTACTGATTCATCCGCATTTGCGACAAAAAAATTAAGTTAAATTTTTCAAATAAGTAATGATGAATGATAAATGATGAATGATGAATGATAAATGATAAATGATGAATGTTTGTAAGTCATTAGACAAAATTAAACGTACAACTTGACGCAAGTTGCAAACTTGCGTCAAGTTATAACTATTTAATAATCAATATTTTAAATCATTTTAGTTCGTATCATTTTAATTTGTCCAAGCACTTATCATTCATCATTCATCATTCATCATTCATCATTCATCATTCATCATTCATCATTCATCATTCATCATTCATCATTCATCATTCTTTCCGCCCGCTTCTATCAATGAAATTATTACTTGCTTGCTGCGTACCCATCAACATAATGTCTTGAATATTCACATATTCGGGGCGCGTTACAATAAAATAAATCGCTTCTGCCACATCCACCGCTTTCAACGCTTGGAAATCGGAATAAACTTTTCCTGCTTTTTCCGCATCGCCATTATGCCGCGTCAAAGAATGTTCCGTATCCTCCACATGACCGGGCGCAACCTGACTCACGCGAACACTATGTTTATACAAATCCAAACGCATCGCCTTCGTCAACGCATCCACCGCATGTTTCGTTGCTGCAAAAACATTCCCATTCGGAGCCACTTCTTTACCCGCCGTAGCACAAATGTTAATAATATGACCTTTCTTCCGTTGCACCATATACGGCGCAATAGCGCGAGTTACGTATAATAAACCTTTAATATTCGTATCAATCATCGCATTCCAATCCTCCACATCTCCTTCGTGAATCGGGGACAAACCTTTCGCCAAACCTGCATTATTAATCAAAATATCCACATTTCTCCATTCAGGGTCAAGGCTCGCAACCGCTTTTTTGACCGCATCCAGATTCCGAACGTCAAAATTCAACGTTTGAATTTGATTTTTATGTTCTTCTGCAAACCCATTTTTAATTTCATCCAAACGGTCTTCTCTGCGCCCCGTCAAAATCAATTTAAAACCATTGCGTGCAAAAACCGCCGCCGTCGCTTTTCCGATGCCCGAAGTCGCGCCCGTAATCAAGACCACTTTATCCGCATTTGGATTATGCTCCTCCGCAATTGCCGTAACAGGAATTTCATATTTGAAAATCTCATCATTATACTCCGTCTTATAAATCGGATTTACAAAACACGCTTGCTGATAATATTTAAACGCATTCGGTTTATCATCCTGCTCATAAAACGCCGTCGCTAAATCAAAATTCGCTTTTGGATGTCTCGGATTCAGTTCCAACGTTTTTTCAAAATGCGCAATCGCCAATTCATAATTGCCATCTACTTCCAATTTAATCACCGCATGTTGATAATACGCATCCGCATTTTGCGGGTCCCGTTGGAACGCCTCTCTGAAATACTTCCCTGCATTTTTTCGTTGCCCTTTAAAATGCTCATTATTCAACAAGCCCAATTTGTAATAAATACCGGGATAATCGGGATTTACAGCAACCACTTTTTCCAAATAAGTCCTTGCCATCGGATAGCTTTTTTGCTGCTCCGCCAAATACGCCAACATCACATAGGCATCGCAATGCGTCGGATTATATTGGATTAATATTTCCAATTGCTTAATCGACTCCGCAAAACGCATATTTTGCGACAACAAAGTGGCATATTGATACCGTAAATCACCGTTTTTAGGATTTTTATCCAACATTTTCTTGAAAATAAAAAATCCTTCTTCCGCCCTACCATTTTGAATCAATCGTACAGCATCTTCCGTCGGCGCATTTTCCAACGGCGCAAAAGGCGGTCGCGGAATCGCAACAGGCGGTGCAACAGGTATTTTAGCCGCCATTTCCGCTTTTAAACGCGCTTCTTCCTCTTTTTTCGCTTTCGCTAAACGGGCTTCTTCCTCTTCTTTTCTTATTTTTGCCAAACGCGCCTCTTCTGCCTCTTTTTTCGCTTTTGCCAAACGCGCCTCCTCTTCTTCTTTCTTAATTTTAATTAAACGTGCCTCTTCCGCCTCTTTTTTAGCCTGTTCCGCCGCCAAACGCTTGATTTCAGCATCTTTGCGCTCCGAACCATTCACCGCAGGCGTTTTGCCATTGACAGGATGACCATTCGATTTGCCATTCCCATTCGGTTTCACGTCAAACAAATGACTCACATCCACCGTTTTTCCATTTTCGGAAACAACTTCTTCTTTGCCATTGGATTTTGGAGTACCATTCATAGTAGCAGGTTCCCCCTTTTTCTGCAACTTAATGTCCTCAATCAACGTTTCCAACATCGAAGGCGAATCTACACCACTATTCATCAACTCTCGGAAACGAACTTCTAAATCTTTTTTATCAAAATGCACCCCATTCCCATTGCTGCTCGCAGGATGGTTCATCGGTTCCGCATACACGCCATTCGCAACCACAATCGGCTCGTCCGCAAGCACCAATTCTGGTTTTTTAGCTCCCGAAGGCTCATTTTTCTTGCTTTCCGAAGGTGCTTTTTGGACAGACGGCTCTGGAATCACCACATCTGCTGGTTTTTTGGACTCCGAAGGCGGCTGCGTCGTATATTTAATCGCGACATTATCCACAGGTTCTTTGCGCACAGGCACACTCACGTTCAAATGCGTAAACAACGGCGCAAAATCCCGCGCCAACAATTGGTCATACGCCCAATAATCAATCGAACGCATATAGCGCAACATTTCCCCAATATCCGTCGAAATCCCCCGAGACACCCGCACTTTTTCCGCATGCGCATACTCATCTTCGGGACGCATCCGCCGCAATTCCAAATATTTATCTTGCCAATAATTCATATATTGGATGACATTACTCACCCGTTCAAAGGAAGTCGGTACACTCATGTATTCCCCCGAATCCGCTTTCTGATACGTGCCATCCGCAACGACAGGAATCAATCGTTTTTTCTGTCCCAAGTCCTGCACAACACCGAGCGCGTCGTTCATACAGTTCTCCGATTTCAGAAAATTATCGGTTATCAGCAGCAACACAGGAGCATTCGGGCTTGCGATAACTTCTTTTTTCAACGTCTCAATACCAGATTTATCGTCAAAAACGATTTTTTCAACAGGCAACCGAGTAGCGATTGCAGATGCGATTTTTGAGACAACATATTGGTTTTCAACGCAATACGCAATAATTAGTTTAGAATACGACATAATGATTTGGATGTTGAAAGTTAAGATTCGGGTTTTCTCTTTTTACCTAATCTTTTTTTAAATATAAATCGGTAAGTTTTGTCTGAAAAGCTATCAGGCGAATGATGAATGATAAATGATAAATGATAAATGATAAATGATAAATGATAAATGATAAATGATAAATGATAAATGATAAATGATAAATGATAAATTTTAAATTTTAAATTTTAATAAATATTCATCATTTATCATTTATCA
>JBDKKX010000083.1:0-13670 GCA_039795795.1 Bacteroidota bacterium
TAATTGAAAATACGCTTTCACCTAAAACAAAAATCGAAGTTATGACTACTTATGCTCAATTTATTCAAAAAGGTAAAATCGAAGGTAAAATCGAGGGCAAAGCAGAAGGTATTATGGAAAAATCAATCAAAACGCTTTGGAAAGCTCGGCGTAAAGGTTTTTCGATGGACATTATAGCTGATTTAACCGATTTGCCCGAAGCAACTATAAAACTATGGATGAGTCGTTTTGAAACCTTGCAAAAATGCCATCTTGATAAAATGACAGTCGCAGTAACGGCGAAAGCAACTCAGCTGACGGAGCAAGAGGTGACGGATTGGTGGGCTTTTTTTGAAAAATCGAATGAAAAAAGTTAAATTGCAACAGGAATATGAATAATCGTGTTGTCTATACATGGATTTTTGGGATTCTATGTGCAGACAACACGACCATTCAATTCAGATTGTCCTATCGTTTAAATAGAATCGCTTGCAGAGAGTTCGCGGTACAACTTGCCTTCCGCCCGTAAAGCAGGATCTAATTCATTGGTTTCCTTTTCAATCTGCCCATTCGTTTCAAAATTAACACTTTGAACTTGATTTTGCAAAATATATTCCATGTCCTCGCGCCGACGCACCAAATAATCTTTGCCTTGATGAATCATTACTTCCGCAGGGCGGTAACGACCATTGTAATTGCTCGCCATCGTAATCCCATACGCACCCGCATTCAACAAACACAAAATATCGCCTTCCGAAATTTCTGGTAACATTCTATCTTCTGCAAAATTATCCGTTTCGCACAAATATCCAACAATATTATACTTTTTCAACGCCCCTTTTGGATTAGAAAGATTCAAAATATGGTGATACGCATCGTACATCATCGGGCGAATCAAATGATTCAAACCTGAATTTACACCCGCAAATGAAATGTTAGGATTGTGCTTGACGACATTCACCTTGACCAAAAAAATACCCGATTGAGAAACTAAAAACTTACCAGGTTCAAAAACCAACGTCAAATCCCGACCATATTTTTGACAAAAAGTGTTAAAGCGTGCCCCAATTTTTTTACCCAATTGCTCCATATCCGCGCCTTTTTCAGTGGGTTTGTAAGGCACTTTGAAGCCGCCGCCAAAATCCATCCACTTCAAATCTGGGAATTTTAATGCCGTCTCCAACATGATTTCTGCTACTTGTAAAAACGTATCCGCTTCCTTAATATCCGAACCTGTATGTTGATGCAAGCCTTCAATTACTAAACCTGTTTCCTTCATAATCTGTTGAATATCAGATAATTGTTCAATCGAAATACCAAATTTTGAACGCACATGCCCTGTCGAAATTTTAAGGTTTCCACCGCCCATCACATGAGGATTAATCCGAATGCCAACAGGATAGGTTGCTCCATACATTTTGCCAAAACGACGCATCAAAGGCAGGCTATCCAAGTGAATTTTCACCCCCAAATCCACCGCTTGAACGATTTCTTCAAACGCGACCCCACTCGGCGTGTAACCAATTTGTTGCGGCTCAAAACCCGCCAATAAACACAAATACACTTCTTGAATCGAAACTGTATCCACACACGAACCTAACTGTTTTAAAAACTTCAAAATGGTCAAATTCGTCAATGCTTTGCAGGCATAATTAATGCGCAAATTTTTAACAGATGAAAACGCATTGGTCAATATTTTATATTGATTTTCAATGACTTGCGTATCATAAACGTACAAAGGCGAGTCGTATTTTTCGCACAAAGCGATAGGGGAAATGCCTTGAATTAAGTATTCATTGTGATTCATATTTGATAATGATTGATTTTATTAAACATAAAAATTACAAAAGGACGCAAAAGTAAAGGTTTTTGTTTGTTTTTTAATTTTTTTGATAAAAAACAAGTTTTATATTTTAATAATTAATATTTACAAAATTAAAATCTAAAAAATAACCTAAAAAATGATAAAAATTTCTTGACAAGTGCTAAAAACAGACTACCTTTGCATCGAACCAGATATGAAACCACTTAGAATAGAGAATACTATTAGTAACGTACCGATTTTTGAAGACTATGAACGCTTAATGCCTTAAAAATAAAGCATTGTCTATTGCAACGATTAACACTTATGTAATAACGTGTTGACTTTATTGATTACGCCTTGACACTACCGTAAGTAGTGTGCACTCTGATTTCCATTACAAACAAAACAATTTTTTAAAATGAGAAACTTTCTTAAATTTTCTGCCTTTGGCTGTGCTTTGCTGGCACTTACGACTGCTTGTAACAAAAAAGAAGAGGTTGTTATACCTGTAACGCCTGTTGACACGGAAATTGTCAAACACCAATTAGACCGTAGCCTAAAAAATTGGAATGACCATTTGAGCGCGCTCATAACGCTCAAAAGTTATAAGGAATTAGATGACCTTAGCACAGAAGCAAAACGGACTGCACTGATTGAAGAATTAACCGCACCCACAGCAGTTGTGGCTTCTGGTGATGTGTTGGACGTTCAAAGCATTCGAGTAAATCAACTTGCTAATTTATTTGCGAACAATCCTGATGCTGCGTCGCTTTTTAAAGCGGAAGTTAGTAAGCAAATTCATGTGGGAGATAAGGTGATGGAATTGACTTGGCAGAGAGGGGACAATTCTTATACAACAAAATGTGTTACAAACAAAACAGGTATTGCTTGGGATAATGTTTTATATGGCGTTTATATGGGAGATGCTGCCATTGAATCTACTGCAACGGAGCATATTAATACCAATTCGGCTGCTAAAAAGTATGAATGGAATCAGTCTGTTAACTGGATTTGGGGGGATAAACGCGGTCAAATGGGTTATTCAATGCGTATTACTAATACAAATGGGATTGTTACTTCGACCGTTGTGGACGCGGGTGCGAGCATGAATAGTGGTACTGCTTTCAATAAAAGTGTCGTTGTGTTCGACCAAGGAACGCAAGGTACCGCTAAAATATCGCTTGGTTTGGCAACGCCGACTGCTTTTTTGAAGTTTGATGATACTGCTTCTACCGTAAATGGCGCGGGTAGTAAGGTGCTTAATACTATCAAAATATTATATCCGTAGTTATCAATTGCTCACACCTGTCAGGTTTTAAAAACCTGACAGGTGTAAGCAATTGATTAACAGTAATTTACACCTAACAGGTTTTTCAAACCTGTTAGGTGTAAATTGCTGTTAGCGTCGTGCGGACAATAGATATAAAACTGCCATCCGAACAGCTACGCCATTTTCTACTTGGTCTAAGATGATGGAATGTCCTGAGTCTGCCACTTCGGACGTGATTTCAACGCCCCGATTGATGGGACCTGGGTGCATGATGACAATTTCTTTCTTTAAACTGTCCAAAAGTGGGCGGTTGATGCCAAAATATTGGGCATATTCTCGCAAAGAGGGGATATATTTAATGTCTTGTCGCTCCATTTGAATCCGCAAAACGTTGGCTACATCGCACCAATTCAACGTTTCTTTAATGTCGTAGGAAACATTTGCCCCAAGCGATTCGATGTATTTGGGAATCAACGTCGGGGGACCGCAAACGGTGACTTCCGCGCCTAATTTTTTTAAACAATAAATGTTGCTCAATGCAACGCGGGAGTGCAAGATGTCGCCAAAAATGGCAATTTTCTTCCCTGCCACTTTGCCTAATTTGCGGCGGATTGAAAACGCATCCAATAAGGCTTGTGTCGGATGCTCGTGTGTGCCATCGCCCGCATTGACGATATTGGCATCTATCCTTTCTGCCAAATAGTGCGGTGCACCAGGCGCAGGATGGCGCATTACCACCATATCTACTTTCATCGCCAAAATATTATTGACAGTGTCCAGTAAAGTTTCGCCTTTGGTGACAGAAGAGGCTGATGCTGAAAAATTGATAATATCTGCGGATAAACGCCGTTCCGCCAGTTCAAAAGAGATGCGCGTGCGCGTAGAATTTTCAAAAAAGAGGTTGACAATCGTAGTATCGCGCAACGAGGGCACTTTTTTGATAGGACGGTTGATGACATCAATGAATTGATCTGCCGTTTCAAAAATCAATTGAATGTCCGCAGGTGTAATGTCTTTGATGCCCAATAAATGTTTGGTACTAAATTGTGTCATGTTGCTGTTTTTTTATATCTAAAACCAATTGAAATCCCGCGCCAATCCGCTCAATGCGCACATAAGCATCATCCAGTGCATCGACTACGACTCCAACATAATCGGGACGAACTGGAATTTCTCGGTGAAACCGTCTATCCACCATCGTCAACAGCCGCACTGAACTCGGACGACCATAATGCGTCAAAGCGGTCATTGCAGCTTGCACCGAACGACCCGAATACACCACGTCATCTATTAAAATCACTTTTTTATCCTCAATGATGAAGGGCATTTCCATCGCGTGCGCGCTTAATGGCTTTTTTCGAGTGCGGAAATCGTCTCGATAGAAGGTAATGTCTAATTTTCCGAAAGGAAAATCCGATTTGGGTTTACCTGTGATTTGCGTGAGTCTGTCCAAAAGATAGGTTGCCAAACGCACTCCGCCTGTTTGGATACCAATGATATATACATCTTTAAAATCATCATAATCTTCGATGAGCTGGTAGCATAAGCGTTCCAAAACAAGGTTTAATTGTTCTGGGCGAAGAATGACACGGGCTGTCTTCATAGTTAAAAGGCATTTTTTTTTGCGGCGCAAAAGTAGGGAATTGCAGGTACTTTTTAATAGATTTTTTTGGAACACATAGGTACATAGGACACATAGTTTTTTTTGGAACACATAGGTACATAGGACACATAGTTTTTTTGAAATAATTGATTATCAATTGTTTGAAAAAAAATCTATGTGATATATGTTCCAAAAAGGGTTTGTAAAAAATTTTGGCTCATCCGTACTTTTGGTGGAAGGGAACAATTTCATTAAAATAAAAAGCTCAACTTGCGGCAAGTTTCAAACTTGCCGCAAGTTAAAAGATTTAAAATCAATCTTTTAGATATTATTAAATCGCTTAACTTGCGTCAAGTTTCAAACTTGACGCAAGTTGGATTTCGATTTCCACCAAAAGTACGGATGAACCAAAATTATTTCTGAACGATTAATTTTTTTACACGCATGCCGTTAGGAGTTAAAATGCGCAATATATAAGTACCTGTTGCCAAATCTTCAATATTTAAAGTCAAATTATCTTTTTGAACCGCATTGTAAACTTGTTCTTGAAGGATTCTGCCTTGATTATCCAACACTTGAACTGCCATGCCAACTACTAAATGGGGTAAATCCACGGATAAAGTCACGATTTCACGGGCAGGATTTGGAAAAATATCGATTTTATGCTCCATCGTCAAGGTTTCATCCTTCAAAATGAAGGGAACTAAACTCATCCGAACGGTTGGCAATAAACCATACCCAAAACCTAAGGTTGTCCAATCGGAATCCGATTTTTTACCCAAAATGGGCGCGTAACGCGGTTTAAAATTGGATTCACCCGCCCGAGACAAAGAATCACTCAAATAAATCGTTGCCGTATAATCATGTACGCCTTTGTTAAAACCCACTAATAAATTCGCTGACGTATTCATTGGGTCAAACTCAATCATTGCCAAATATTCTTTGTTATTTTTAGGATAAAACCATTTTAAAGTGTTATAATCCCTTAATGCAAAGCGCATCCAAGTATTTCCAGCAGGTTGTGTCGGCGGAATGATCGTATCGGCATAAGCCACTAATACCCTTTCATCCGACTGAACACTTCCATCTTTGTTAATATCGACCCATTCATATAAATTGGCATTGACATGCTGCCCTTTCAACAAACTTAAATCGCCCAATCGAGCCGTCAATGCTGTTATTGTATGTCCCAAACCTGTTTTCATATAGTAATAATTGCCAATTCGCCAATTATGCGTTTCCCCATTTTGCCAAAAATTATCCACAGGACGGGTCATGGTAATCGATCCACTTTCTTTGCTGTACGTCGAATCCGAAATGAAAAACCCAAAACCCATCGTATCATTCGCAGGTACTTGGTCGGTAATGTCGCCCGAAACCCGATAACGGGCATAATATTGCCCCGTCGTCAAGGAAGATGCCAATAGCTTTCCCGGAAATATTTTGTTTTCAATCATCGTATCCTTTTTGACCGTACCGTATAACAAAGAATCCGTATAAATTAACGCAACATTGTCCGATGCAGCATCCACTCGGTAAACAAAAATTTTCGCTTTCACATTCGGCATCGAATTCCCAAGATTTGCAATATTGACTAAAAATTTCATGTCTTCTACTTGGTGCTTCGGCGTAATATAATTTGGTGCGACGGCAAAATAAGGCATTATTTTCAAATCATAATTCACTGTAACCAATTTTACATCGTCCACCATCCAATAATAATAATTGCCTTCAAAAATGAATTTCACTCGAAAACCACTTGTACCCACACTGCCCAATAATTTAATATTGGCAATATCCGTTGCCAACGTTGCCGTATTTGTAATGATATTGTTATTGATTAGAATGCGCGGTTTCCACGTTTTGCCACTGTCTTCCGACCAACTGACGTAGGTATTGGATAAATAATTGCGATAATATTGGCTGAAACTCAACGTAATATTGTCATAACCGCGTGTGTCCATCAATGGCGAAACCAATTCGCCCGAATGGATAACGGGTGCCTGCCCTAAACTGGAAGCATTCGCAATGCCTTTGCTATCCAACCAATCCGAATCAAAAATAGCACAACCATTCGCAACCGTCGGCGATACGAGATTGGTTTCTCCCCCATACGCACCCCGACTTTTACCCGTCGCACTCCATTGCCAGACGGCACTATCTGCTTTGGCAACGTTGCCAGACATCAAACCTTTGGTGTACCAACCCATATACGCCTTCGGCACCACAGGATTTGTACGAGTGAGGGTAAAAACCGTGTTTACCCCATTAAATTGGCTGGCTTTAATGGTATTAGTATCGCTGGTAGGCCAAATTTGGGTTTGCGCCGTCGCAAGGACTGTTCCCAACATTAAATTAAAGGAAAATAAGTTTGTTAAAAATTTTTTCATAAGATTTTTATGAAATGAATGCAATTAAAATGGATGTTATGAATGATTTTGTAAGTAATTCAGCAACAGGATAGTAATAATTGAGCCATAAAATCATTTTTTTAGGGTATTTTGTGAAAAAAGAAACGAAATCAAAGCGCGATTGTCTTTGATTTCGTTTCAGTTTTGATTTACAAAAGAAAAAATTCTATTTCACAACCGTCAATTTCTTCGTCCGCGTCCCTTCAGGAGTCAACACGCGCAACATGTAATTACCCGATGCGAACTCGCTGATATTCAAAGGCAAATCTTGTTTTTGAACATTTTTGAAAATTTCTTCTTGCAACAACCGACCTTGCTCATCCAACATTTGCACGACGATTGCGGACGCAAGTTGCGGCAAATCAACCGACAACGTCGCCACATCCCGCGCAGGATTTGGAAAAACTTCTATTTTATGCTCCATCGTCAACGTTTCATCCTTCACCCGAATCGGCACGACTGAAAGTTGAACTACTGGAATTTGCTTCGGATTCGTCATAAACCAATCATCCCCACTTTTGATACCCATAATCGGTCCATAACGCAGCGCGCCAAGCCCCGCTTTGTACAATATATCTTGCATTTCATAATAAGCAGTATAATCCGACTCCCCAATATTATAACCTATTTGCATTTCATAATTCGCAGATGTTGGCTCAAATTCCACCATTGCCAAATATTGTTTGTTATTTTTAGGATAGAACCACTTTTGATTCCCAACATCTTTCAATTGAAAATTAATAAAACCAATGGTTTTCGTTTGCGTTTGCGGCACCGTAAAATCTGCGTATGCAACCAAAACGCGCTCGTTGGACTGCATATCTCCATCCAAATTGGTGTCCTCCCACTCATAAAGCCCTGCTGTAATCGTTTGCCCTTTAAGACTAACGAGGTTACTCACAATCGCTTTTAGACTGGTTACCGTCTGACCCACACCCGTTTTCATATAAAAATAGTTGCCCGCCCGCCAAGGATGCGTTGTACCTTGAGCCCAAGCTGCCGTATTGGGACTTCTTAAATCAGAATAACCCGCTTCCTTCCAATAAAGACTGTCCTGCACGTAAAAATCGAAATATTGTTCATCATTATTCGGATTTTGATCCACACTATCGCTGACCACTTGATACTGTCCTACATACCGTCCTACCGTCAAAAGACTTGCAGACAGCGTACCGGGCAACAATTTATTTTGAATCGTGTCATTTGCCAAAACTTGACCATATTCCAATGAATCTTTATAAATATTCTTATAACCGTTCGCTACAGCCCTATACATATTAAATCGAACTTTGGTATGTGTAGCGGTTACGTTGCCTTGATTCGTAATATCCAACAAAAATCGCATATCTTCTACTTGATTTTTAGGAATCACGTAGCTGGGAGCAATCGCAAAAAAAGGAGTGATTTTTAAATCGTTCTTAAAAACCATCAATTTTACGTCGTCCACCAACCAAAAATAATAATTGCCTTCAAAAATAAATTTAACGCGGAAAAGGCTTGTACCCACACTCCCTTTTAATTTCACATCTTCGGTTGCATCTATGAAAGTGGAAGTATTGCCATCAAGCTCTCTATTGAGTGCAATTTTGGGTTTCCAAGTTGTGCCGCCGTCTTCGGACCAACTTACATAAGTAGCCGATCTAAAATTACGATAATACTGATTAAAATGCAGGGTCATATTCGATTGCCCACTCGCATTGATGATAGGCGAAACCAATTCCCCAGAATGAATACTCGGTGCCTGCCCAGCACCTGAACCCGCAGCATTGCCGCCATTGTCCAACCAATCGGAATCAAAGATGGCAGAACCATTGGCAGCTGTGGGCGAAACGATTGTATCACCCCCAAAAGCACCTTTGGTGATTCCAATAGCACTCCATTGCCAAACCGCTTTTTCTGCTTTGGCAGCCACAGAGGAAGTTAAACCTTTCGTGTACCAACCTTTATGACTCGCAGGTGGCGTTGGATTGGCGGCATTGACTGTAAAAATAGAGGCATCGCCTGCAAATTGACTGGCTTTGATGGTCGCGCTGTCTGCTGTGGGCCAAACTTGAGTTTGTGCCGCCGCGCCAAAAGTTCCCAACATTAAATTTACTGTGACTAATTTTGTAAAAAAATTTCGCATAATGGGTTTGTTTTAAAATTCAGATTAGAATGAACGATAGGGTACTAAAAAAATTACTTATTCAATCGTTTTAAATTTGTTTAGGATTACGACGCTATATTCACTTCGGATATTGCGCCTTGGGCTAAAATTATCACAAGCCTACGAGCCCTTATCGTCCAAACACGTTGTAAAGAAAATAAACCTTTTGGGTTTTACAAACCTTTCTAAAAAAAAGTTACGGAATTTAACTTTTGTTGGTACAACAGTGCTGTAAAAGTTGCCACCTATTGCGGGTTTAAGGATTCTGTCCATTCTGCGATGAGCCGTTCTTTGTCGATGGGTACTACGCCAGGCGATTCGCAAACAATGCCGCCTGCTAAATTACACCATTCTGCAATGGTTTTCAAATCCATGCCGATGGCGAGCGCGACGGATGCCATTGCAATAACGGTATCGCCTGCGCCACTAACGTCTGCAATGCGGCGCGGGCGCGTCGGCACTAAATAACCTTGTTTTCCGTCGTGGATGAATAAGCCTTTTTCGGATAAGGTAATCATCGTATAATGATTTCCCATCACGCGATGCAAATAATCGGCGGCAGCAGATAAAGAGGCTAAATTGGGTTCAATTTTGAGGGGTAAGGCTTCTCTGATTTCTTTCAAATTGGGTTTGAATAAGGTACTTTGCTTGTATTCGAGAAAATGCCGATGTTTGGGGTCAACGCAAGTGGGAATTCCGCGAACGATGGCTTCTTTCAACACGATTTGAATGAGTTTTAACGTCAATACACCTTTATTATAGTCTTGAAAAAGAATCACATCGATTTTTTTCGTATCTAAAAAAGCCCGAATTTGAAGCAGTAAATCTTGCGTTTCCGTTTCGTTTAAATCGGTCAAAGATTCTTCGTCGATACGTAACATTTGTTGCGAACCAGCAATAATTCTGGTTTTAACGGTTGTTTTGCGTTGTTCTACGGCAATAAGCCCTTTTGTTGAAAGATTATTTTGAGTCATCAATGCCATCAATGCTTTACCTGCCGCGCCTTTGCCAATCACGGAGCAAAGATACGGCGTTGCGCCTAATGCCTTGATGTTCAAAGCCACATTGCCCGCGCCACCGAGACGGTCTTCCGTTTCGGACAATTCAACGACAGGGACAGGAGCTTCGGGCGAAATGCGGCGGACGTGTCCGTGCAAATAGCGGTCAATCATCACATCGCCGAGGATGAGTACGCGGACAGATTCAAAAGATTTCCACATATATGTTTGAGAATCAATTATTTACAAGGTTTTAAGATAATCTTCAATTAAAATCGTTGCGCCCCGATTTTGATTCAAATATTGTTTTACAACCGACGACGCAGGATTCCAATGTTGCGGTGCTTCTAAAAAAGCCATTTTTTCATTAAATTGTTCTTGGTTTTGAACGGAAAATGCCCCACCTGCGGCAATCAAAGCATTGGCTTCGACAAATTTTTGATATTTTGTTCCAAACAAAATCGGCAAGCCAAACGCCGCAGGTTCTAAAATATTATGAATGCCTTGCCCAAAACCACCGCCAATATACGCCACTTTCCCATACCGATACAGCGCGGAAAGCATTCCAATATTGTCGATAATTAAAATATCGGCATCTCCAATCGGTTGATTTTCCACTAATTGAGCATAACAAATCGTTCTATTGGGCAATCGCTTTTGCAATTGTTGAATATGAGCTTTTCCAATTTCGTGCGGCGCAATAATGATTTTTTTAAAAACGCTTGAACCTTTATTTTGTAACCAATTGAAAATCAACGTTTCATCGGCTTCCCAAGTGCTGCCGCAAATCAACGCGTTATCGTTTCCAACGAATTGTTGAATCCAAGGAAAGGTTTTCGCTGCTGTTGCAATCGCCATCACGCGGTCAATGCGCGTGTCGCCCGCTAAAACGACCTTTTGACAACCGATATTTTGAAGCAAGTCGAATGAAGTTTTGTTCTGAACAAAAATTTGGTTAAAATAACCATTGGTCAACAATTTTCTAAAAAATAAACCATACGAGCGAAAGAATATTTGGTCAAGGCGAAAAACGGCTGCAATTAAAAGGGTTGGAATCTGCCGTTTTTTCAATTCGTTTAAATGATGAAACCAAAATTCATATTTGACAAAAACGGCTATATCGGGTTGGATAAGGTTTAAAAAACGACTTGCATTGCCCGCAGTGTCCAACGGCATGTAGGTTACGAAATCCACTAAGGGATATTTTTTGCGCAATTCATAACCCGATGGCGAGAAAAAACTTAAAACAATTTGATACTTTTCGGGCTCATTTTTTTGGAGCAACTCAATCAAAGGTCGTCCTTGTTCAAACTCCCCAAGTGACGCGACATGCATCCAAACGATTTTAATAGATTTATTTTTTTTTATAAAAGATTGATTTTCAAGGTTTTCAAACAAATGCTGTCGTCCTTGGAACCAAAGGCGCGCCTTCGCATTGAAAAAAGAGGCAAGCCAGATGCAACCATAATAAAACTGAATCCCGAAATTGTATAAAAAAATCATAGTTTTAATTTCGCGTTGGAACAAATTTTTCCCATAGAAAGTTTGTTCCAACGCAAAATTGTTCATTTTTTAATCGAAACAGGCATATTTTTATCATAATTACCTTCCATACAAGGGGTTTGAAACCGATTGTTTTCCCGCGCAAACGTATCCACAGAATGCTCCACATAATTAAATAATTCTTGAATCGTTACAATTTTATCCCCATTCGCATCCGCTTCGCCCTTGATGCCGCGCAACAAAAAATGACTGAAAACGCCTTGACGCAAAGGCGTAGATTCCAACGAATCCTCATCGGCTTTTGAGGACATCAACAACGCCGTCCCACCCGACGCTTCCGACAACGCCTTATAATAGGTATCAATCATTTCCTTATCGCGGTCGGCACGCTGCGCCAACAAACTGCCCGAATGACAAGCATCCGCAATACATAATTTGAACTTCGCAGGACATTTGGCAAAAATTTTATTCACCTCGCTGTGCAGCAATTTATTCCGAACGCCATCATAATCCACTGGCAAAAAAGCTCCCGTCAAACCATGTCCCGAAAAATAAAATATCACCAAATCGTTGGGACTCGCTTTTGAAAACATTTCTTTCAACGTTTTGACAATATTTTCTTTGGTAGCCGCTTCATCCACTAAGGCTTGCGCATGTTCATCATCCAATGAACCGCCTCCCGGACTTTTCCAAAAATTCAACATTCGATACGCATCATCATCTGTGAATTTAAGCGGTTTGATAACGGTCGGGTCATACGCGGCAACGCCCACTGCCAATGCCCAAACTTTGGGTATATTGTTCGCATTCGTCCCCATTTTAGGCTTTACAGGCTGTATTTTTTCCGTTTTAGAGGCAGTTGTCATATCATTTGCCCTGTCATTCACCGAATAACCATCGCGCCAAGCCCCTTTAATTTGCACATTTTCATCCAAATGCATCGTCCCTTGACCATGAAATTTGCCATTCAAAAACGCGCCTTCGTAAAAACGACCATCATTAAACTGCATTTTCCCTTGACCATCTGGCTTCCCATTTTTGAACTGCCCCGTGTATTTCCAACCCCGTTTGACGGATTGATAGATGCCTTTACCATTACCACAATCCCCACTTAAACATTGGGCGGGCAGGTAAATGCTTTGACTTATTAATATTAAAATTATTTGTAACTCTTTCATAAGGAGTTGTATTAAAATGGTTTATGATTTTTTTATTTTTAAATTTTGTTTTTCAGAACAAAAAACACCTTCTTTCCATAAGCCGCGCAATTGCGTTTTGGCATCGATGCGCAAGGTACCGTTTCCATGATATTTGCCATTGCGAAACATGCCTTCGTAAAAGCGACCGTCTGGAAAGGTTACTTTTCCTTTGCCGTCAGGCTTGCCCTTTTTAAAATTGCCTGTGTATTGCCAGCCGCGTTTTACAGAACGGTATGTCCCAAAACCATTTTGGCAATTGCCTACAAGACATTTTTTAAAAGGCATTTTAAGCTCAGGCGGCACGCCCGATGCTTTTAAATCGTTCACCATCATCTGGACGGTTAACAGCCATAAAATCTTGATTTTCATAGTGATAGGTATAGAAATATTTGCAAAAGTCAGTTGACTTTGCAAGTTAAACGCGGGGGAACGTTTTGGGATAAAGATAGGTTTGTAAAATTTAATATATCAATTTGAATTACAGCAAAAAATGCGCCGCATTTGCATTGTTTTTTTGAATCTGTTCCTTTTAATAAGTAGTTTTGCGCCTTATTAAAAATGTTTCTTTTTTGAACACATAGATTTTTTTGGAACACATAGGGACATAGGACACATAGTTTTTTTTGGAACACATAGGGACATAGGACACATAGTTTTTTTTGGAACACATAGGGACATAGGACACATAGTTTTTTTGGAACACATAGGGACATAGGACACATAGTTTTTTTTTAACTTTGAGTCTCAATGGTTAACT
>JBDKKX010000084.1:0-13633 GCA_039795795.1 Bacteroidota bacterium
AGGATTACTATGAATAAAAAAAATGGTGTAGATGATAATTCATTTATGATTTGTACTATTTTTTTTATTATAGACATAATAAATAATGTAACTTATACCATAAATGGTCTAAATTTACATTATTTGAATAGATTAAAGGATTTAAATAATATCAAAAACACAATTTAAAAATTAAATCTATCAAAAAATAATACTTAAAAAGGATGTTCACAAATAAGGTTAACAAATATGATTTATGAAAATATTTTAAATTTATCGCAAGGTCGTCGAGGTTTAAACCCCGACGACCTTTATATTCCGAATGGGTCTTAAGGTTTTATTTAAATAAATCAAATCTGTTAATCTTATTTGTGAACAGCTCTAAACAAGTATAAAATTTATCTTTTATTCCATTATTTTTTTTTAGGTTTAATTAATGGAACGGAAACTGGACTTGGAAGCGTAACTGCCTTACAAGAAAGGCATTTACCTTCTGATATTAATTGTTGATAAAACAAAATGCTTTTTCGATAATCTTCTACTTTAATGCGCTCATTATAAGTATGAAAACCTTGTGGATCTGTAACAGGACTAAATTTAATAAAATGATCTGCAAGACCTTCAAAATAACGAGAATCTGTTGCTCCAATCATTAAAAAAGGCGAAGTCGGTATATTATTAAAAATTTTTTTGACCATTTGGCTCACAAGTTGATAACCAGATCCTTCAGGTTCTTTGGATCCAGTAGGATTTGTAAATCTACCATCTTTAATAAATACACTTACTAAATTTTCACGAGCAGAATCTGGAGATACATTTGGAATAAGGCTTCTAACATTTTTAAGGACTCCAGTTGCAGAATCACCTGTAACCATTCTAAAATTCATATAAGCGGTAACAAAAGAAGGAACAACATTTGTCGAATTAGAATCTCCTGCTGCAAATACAGTGGGTGCCATAGAAGTATGTATCATAGCATGCGTTTTTACATCTTTTGCTAAAAGAGTTGTAATTTGGCTTGTATAGTTATATGGATCTGAAAACCAAAGCTTAGTATCTGCATTATCTATGTAAGGTCCCATTTTTTCAAAAAAAAGCTCCGTAGATCTATCAAATTTATAGGTAGGTGTTTTATCATATACTCTTTTTAAGGCATTAGCAACAAGCATAATTGAATTTGAAGTATCAGGCATAGAAGCATGTCCACCTTGTTTTGCTGCTTTAATCCCTATTGTAACAAATCCTTTTTCTGCTGTGCCAATGACCGCAGATATTTTTAATCCATCTACAAGATTTGTTACTATAGAACCTCCTTCATCCATAAGCATTTCGGCAAAATTACTATTTTTGCCATAAGTGTTTTCTAAATATTTTACAATTGTTTGTGCACCAGTTGCTTTTCCTTCTTCATCATGCTCAAAAATAAAAAATAAATCGCGGTCAGGTTGAAAACCTTCTGCTGCAAGTCGCTCAATTGCTTCTAAGATACTCATCATATTGCCTTTATTGTCAATAGCACCGCGCCCAAAAAAAGATTTTTGGTCCGGTTCCAATATATCAGGTGCAATTTCACCAGCAAAAGCCTCATGTGTCCAAGAAGCTTTGTCTGCCTCTGCAACAGGTACTACATCTTGGTGAGCCATGAAGATAAAAGGTTTTTTATTTGAATTAATTTTTGACGATTTTTTCCATCTATATAATAATGAATATTTAATTTCATTTGTATTATTAAAAGGTATATTATCTGTCAGAAGATTCATAAACGTTATCTTCTCCAGTACTTTAGGCAAATGAACATAGCGAGATGCTTTAGCTTTGCCTGGTCCAGAAGTAAGCTGTGTTGTATCGTATCTGGTAATGTCAATAAGTCGTGCCAAGTCATCAAAACCTCCTGTGGGCCATGGTTTAATCCCTGAAATTGTTTGAGCTTGAAGTGCATATTGCATGCGCAGGATCTCTGCATTGCTTAAAGTAAGCGGCAATATTGGACGGTTTTGACCGTTAGAGGCAACCCACCCAAACGTTAAAAGAGCCACAAACAGGCTCCATTTTTTAATTAAAATCATGATAGTTAGAAAAATTGAATAATGAAAAAAGCTTTAAAAATACAATCGTAAGGATAGCTCATGCATTGCTACCCATCCGTAGGTTCTAATGGATAGACGATTCATCTATTAGAACAACTTGTTTTATAAAAAAATAATAATTTTAAGTTAGATTTAAATGATTTAACACCTTATAAATAAAAGCATTAAACTTTAAATAAATAAGAAAGAAAAAAAAGTAAATTTTATTTAATGATTTGTTTATTTTTTTTGAGCCCCTTCTTTTTTATTTATTTAAAGTTTAATAGGACATTCCGTAGCAAAAACTAAAGATTAGTAACTACCAAACACCCAATTGCCAGTTGCATTTACATCTTCAGAGGTCCAATATTCTAATTGATGTTGTGCAAATTCATCCCGGCTGATAACACCATTACCATTGGTATCTAACTTTTGAAATACAGCATTTGCTTCTTCCTTTGTAAAACCATTCGGGCTAAGAAATGCAGCATATTCATCTGGGCTAATTGTACCATTACCATTTGTGTCAATCGCATCAAAAATAGTACGAGCTACACCAGCAAGAATTCCTTCAAAATTAGGGATTGCGATAAGCTTATCATAACCATTGATATACTCTAAAAGCGTTAATTGATCATCGCCTTCTAAATCAAGCATTTTAAAAAATTGATTCCATATAGTGGAATAGGTATCCGTAAGCTTGTTATAAGCATCAGAACCTGCTTCAAACCCAAGTCCTTCTGCAACACCTTGGGCAAATGAAGTAAAATCGCTTTGTTTAAGATAACCATCTCTGGATTTATCTAAAAAGAAAAAAGCTAAAGCGCGTTTGCGCTGAATAAATTGACTCGGCATAATTTTTAATTTAAATAGATTGAATAAAAAGGTGCTTCCATTATCGCATTTCAGCAATTGCGTTAAAAACTATTTATTAATATAAAATAACTTAATTTTTGTAATTAAATAGAATAAATATGAACTCCTATTTATAGAACATTTATAAGTTATGTTGTTTGATTATAATTATCATATAAAACCTAAAACCATTCAGAAAAATCGGCTCAAAAAAAATTTCTTTCGTTATTTTAAATTTTATACATTAAAAAGCTTTTTTATGTGCTTATTTAAATAAATTATAAAGGATGAACACTTTTTAATAAATAATTTATAAATTTTAAAACTTGTATTTTATTGTACGAGCTGTAAGACAGTGCAAAGTTAATATAAACATTTTAATAAATTTATTTTTTTATCGAAAAATACCCTAAATAAGGTATTAGTTTTGTATTAAACTTAAATTTTATTGTAAATTTCAATATTTTATACAGCTTATTTTTGATTTTTAAAATCATTCGCTTTAAAATACAATCCTTCTTAATTAATTTAAAATATCAATAAGATAAAAAAAATATCATCATCTATATTTTAAAAAGTGTTTTTGATAATAAAATCAATATAAGGGATAATAAAAACAGTGTAAACGATCCTCAAAGAATCATTTACACTGCTTTTTTTATTATAAACCATAAAAAAAAAGATACAAAGAATAGGTTTGTTATTAATTGCATCTTTTTATTTACCTTAATTAATAATAACAATAGTGTAAACAATCATAAAATAATTACTTGCACTATTTTTTATTATTGAATCGTAAAATCTTTTATTTATTTTAAGTTTTTAAAAACAAAATCGTTCAAAAATAATTCGAGGCAACCCACCATATTTTAACACTTGCTTTTTAGGTACTAATCCATTTTTAAGCACCATTTTAATAGAAGCTGTATTTTCAGGATGAATCGTTCCTAAAATAATTTGAAAACCAGCTCTACAAATCGCAGCACAATTTTCAGCAATCAATTGTGTTCCAACGCCTTTAGCTTTTGCAGTAGGCACTACAAGCCCGGCAATCAGTTGAGTCACTTGCTGTAATTGTTCTTTGGAATAATCTAAATCATAACCATAATTATTAGGAGTGATGCCCGGAATGGTTGCCAAAGTGACTCCTATTAATTTATCCTCTTCAAACGCTGCATATGAAAAAGGCGTTTGAAGGGCTTTGTCAATCAACGGTCTATCTAAACTTGAAAAATAGGCTTTGGGCACATTTTTTAAACCTTCGGCAAAAAAGGTTTCGACTACATCTAAATCAACTTGCGTTAAATTTTTAATATGTAACATTTTGGTTAAGAGAAATAAATTTATTTTTTTTAAATAAAGTTCTTAAACATAGAAAGTCCTTTCATAGGATGGTAGATGTCTTGCATAGAAGTCGTTTTATGCTGCAATGTATCTAAAACGGCTTGCGCAACAATAGGGGCTTGCGTAAATCCACCCGTATTATGCCCTCCTGAAAGAATCATTCTACCCTTTTTTTCCGTCGGAACGACCTCAAAAATCCCTAAACCTGTTGTTGTAAAAGGGCGCGTACAATATTTTTGTGGCTGTTGCAGCAATCCTTCTTGAACGCCTTGATGATATGCTGCTGGAAAATAGATTTTTGCAGTCTGCCAAAGGCTATCATAAATGGGTTGAAGCGCGTTTAAATCCACAGTATTCGCTTCAATATTGCCAACATAACCATAACCCGCTCCAAAAACCAACTTTTTTTGTCCCTTTTCCTCCACGACTGTCACATTAGAATCTTCGGCAACATGTCCATTTTTATGAATTTTAAAAGAATGTTCCAATCCATACACATTCGGCAACGTCATCCAAATCCCCAATACCCCATGTATTTTATTGTTAGACTTTGTGTTTTGGTACAAATGACCACTGTACGCGCCTAAAGAAAAAATATAATGCGTTGCAGTAACCCATTCGTTTTTAATTTGGATGCCCGCGATTTCGCCTTTTTGATTCTTTTCGATGCCCAAACAAGGCGATTCCCAATGAAATTGAACGCCTTTTTGCTCCAAAAAAGCAATGAGGTTGGCACAAAAATCATGGATTTGCAACGTAAATCCGCGCACTTTCATGATCCCGCCGAGTGCTGGACGCACTTCCTTATTGTTGCCTTCGGGATAAAAATAATCTAAAGACTTGCCTTCCAAGACTTCCATGAAAGAATCCAATCGTTTATGCAACTTTTGGGCAGCTTTAAAATCCGAAACTTCACTGTACAAGCGAACAATATCGCGTTTGAGATGCGTTTGCTCAAACAAACTGGGTTCGTTTTGAATCAATGCTTCCCATAAATCTCCTGCTTGTCTCGTAAAAGCATAGATTTCATCTGCGTACTGATACGCGTCCGTTGCAGGGACGGATTTAAATTGATCAATCCATTCTCTTTCCGAACAGCCATAATGGTCTATGACACTCCAACCATCTGCAGCGGCTTTGGTTTCAAACAAATGAGTCATATCTTTATAGATAGCACTCTTTTTTTCATTGTAATTATCGGCTTCTGTGAGGGAAAACATGCGTGCATTTTCGCCTCCAAAAGTGGCACCTTGTTGCCGCCACTGCCGATCTTGGAATGGATTTTTTGCTTTGTCAAAGATGCAAACGTCAAAACCTTGTTTACATAAACGGTATGCAGACATTAAATTGACAATTCCTGCACCAACCATGACAACTGAAGTAAAATTTTTCATAAAACGAATAATTAATTTAATATTTCAACTTATATACAATCTAAGTTGTATGATATTTTTATTGAAATTCGGAAGAAAAGAATTTGGCTCTTCCGCGTTTTTAGCGCAAAACGAAATCAAATACAAAAAATAAAATCATAAATCATTCATTATCAACCGTTTGAAAGGTTTCAAACCTTCCAAATAGTATTTATATAAACGGTATTTATATCGCCGCATTCGCATTAAAAGCGCGGAAGAACCAAGAATTTTAAAGATAAGGACATGTTCTTTAGCTGCTTTGTAAAAGAATGCATCCTTTCTTCCGAATTCCAATAAGCATATCACACATTTAGATTTATTACTAAATCGAATTTGGAAGAAAGGATTCAATTTAGTAATTACAAAAGACATCAAGTATCGTCTATTTTTAAAGTTGCGCAAATATAAGATAATATCTTTTTAATAACACTGCTTACACTTATTTTTATTATAAATAATCTTAAATGAGTAGTAATCACATAATCATTTATACTTATTTTTTTATTATGAGTTATAATTAAAATAATAAAAATGATAGTTTTATTATCCAATACATCATTTTTATTATCACTTGTGATAATAAAAATGATGTAATAGAATATTTTATACGCTATGATGCCATTTTAAACATCGCTTGTGATAATAAAAATGGCATCATAGAGCATTTAATGCTTTATGATGCCATTTTAAATATTGCTTATTCTAATAAAAATATTAAAATGATATTTTTATTATTTTAACCTAATTTGCGTGTTATTTTATGCTGAATTCAGAAGGAAGACATTTTAAGAAGGAAGAGTGCATTCTTAAAATTTTTTATAAAAAAATCAACAAATGCATCCTTTTTTCCTAAAAAAACTTCCTTCTGAATTCAATATAAAGTGCCACACTACTTAATTTATTTTAGACGAACTTATTTTAAAAATTTCCTGCTTAAAGTGAATGGCTTTCCAATCGGAAAGCCATTCACTTTAAGCGGGAACTAATTTAGAAGAAGCCTTAATTTTACGAGTCACTTCGGCACGCTTTTGTCTTTTGAGATAAAGTGTGTTCAGTCGCTCGTACAAATCAGCATACTTAGGAGATTCTTTGCGTTTTCGGAGCTCGCCCAAAATCCAACCCGCTTGTTCCATCAAATCTTTGCCTGTCAGCAACGTTGCTTGAACAAATTGTTTTTGAAAAACGGCAACCCTTTCTTGCGCAGGTAACAGAAAATAAGCGCGAATAATATCCGTTTCAAAATCTTTCAAAGAAGAATTATCATCTTCGATAAATTTAGGATAATCGCGGGCAATTGCAAAAGCATCTTTGACAAATGTATAACCATCCCCAGTACCCATATCTTGACCTACTTTTAAGTCATCTGGATGCGTACCTTGGATTAATTCATTGGTCATTTCAATAAGTGCTTCTAAATGTCCTAAAAATTTTTTTTGGAATTCTTCCGATGGAAGTGATGCTATGCGATTCTTCATAAGAACAAAGATTAAAATTATTAAAAGTATTAAACGCTACTCAAAGTTATAATTTTTATCTTTACCATGCAAAATTTTAACAAATCATTTAGATTTCGGGGATTGAGAGGTATCATTTTAGCAGAAACGACTTCCAAAATCACTCATCCGAAACTTTGCACGCAAACGCACCCGCACGACAGAACAGCGACGGCAAAACGCATTGCCATTGAGTTTTTCATAGAATTTACCCAAAAATTGTAAATTAAGATGGCTTTAAAATTTCCGCCAAATGTAAGCATAATTTCAAAAATCAAGGTTTTTTTTGATAAATTGAAAAAAATTGTAATTGTTTTATTTTTGTAAATTCATTATTCATATAGGTTATTTGAGCTAATGAATTTATGGCAATGATGAAATGAATTTTCGTAGGCTCAACATCCGTTTTTGCATGTGCAGACCGATTTGTAACATTCAAATGAGGTAAAACGGTCGGACGTGACTGGCTGAAAATGTCAAAATACAAAGGATATTCCCAAGCAATTTCGTCCAAGATAATGCCAATCGTATTCGGTTCGTATTGTTGTATAAAATTTCTAATCCATTGATAATCCGTTGATACTTCGGGTTTTGCACAAAAATACTTTTGAAAACGGGTTTCCATAAGATTCGTTTTACTGGAAAAACGAGTACTAATGAACGGTTTATTTGTATTGAAAAGCATAATCAACCCAGCATATCCAATCATGCTGCCTGCATAAATTTTAAGCAAATATTGCCTCCAAATGCTTTTTTGAATCAATTCGCTCAAACAAAAAGCAACAGGTAGTGCAAACAAAGCAAAAAGGGGCATTTGTAAACGCGTGTGCCAAGGCTGCCATTTTAAGGTGATTATGAATAAGATAAATAGTATTACTGGAAATAATATAATTAAAATGGATTGATTTTTAAAACGATTCCTGCGCATAAACCAAACGGTTGTACCCAATATGAGCAGGATTTGAAAAAAATTAGAAGCCGTATCTTCATCATGCACCCATTTCCACAAATGAAAAGTCGTATGGAGCCAATTTACGGCTGGGTCGTCCGCTTTTTCGCCCAAACTTTGGTGCAATTGCTCCACGACTTGATTGGTCAGATTGCTCACTCCAGGCATTCCAAAATGAAGGCTTATATTCTTAACTACTTGAAGTACAAAGATTTTTGCATTCATTTTTTCATTAAAGAATTTGTCTTCCGACTTGCCTAAAACATCTTTCGTCAATTGATAATTTCGATAAAAATAACCCGCATTCGTTGCCAAAAAAAGAGTGGTCATTACCAAAATCGGCAAAATTAAATGCAATCGCCGCATTTGTATCATTTTTTTTAACCATACAAAACCCGCAATTCCAAAAACAGGTGCCAAATAAATATAAGCCGTTCCTTTGCTCAAACAAGCTAATCCAACACTTAAACCCAACCAAATAAAAGGAATCAAAATATTTTTTTGCGGTTTGCTAATCCATTGATTATCAACAGATTGAAAAGCAAACAAAATCGAACAAAGGATAAAAAAAGTGACTACAATATCGTTTTGCGGAGAAATTGCTTGTAACAACGATTCAGGATTCGTCACCCAAAAAAAAATAGCAATGGCTTTCGCAAGCCGCGAAAAATGAAATATATTTCCAATTACGATTAAACAAGGAATGATTGCCAAATAATATCCGAATTGAACGGAATTCAACCAAAAATCCGATTGATTCAATAAACCAATTTGCGCCATCAACGCGCTCGAAAAGTACGGTTGATAAACCTGCCGATAGATGTGCGTCGGATAATGCTCCAACGATTGTTGCGCTATCCAATGCGGCAACCTGCCCAGATGATAACACATCGCATCCCAATTGTTGGGTGGATACACCCATCCTTGAATACATAATACAAAACTTATTATTGAAATAAAACAGAAAAGCCATTTATTATTCTGATAATAAGTTTTTATTGGCAATAAAAATTGATTTTTATTTAAATTATCTTTTTGAAAATAAAGGTACGCGCTCAAAATAACGACGCAAATTGCCCAAAAAAAACTTAAATAAGCATGATTCAAATGATGAAAAGCACTCATCCATTCCGTAGAAAGGACTACCAACAAACTGAATAAAAGCATCGTTTTGATGCTATTTAAAAAAAAATCATTGGGTTTTCGATGTTGTATCGCAAGGAAAAGGAAGCAGTAGCAAATTAAAAATAATAATATTTCCATTTTAGAAAAATTAAATAAAAATCAATATAAAGAGTGCATCTTGAAGCCTTTGGCAAAATAAAATTTCAAAAGAAACAACCTTTGCATGGTTTAAAGCCATACAAAGGTTGTTTCTTGAAATTTTATATTTAAACCACTATCGGCAATCTGGTGGTCGATTTTGCGTCAATACAATATTAATAGGAGTGCCTTTTGGAATCGGCGCGCCACCCGACATCGGTTCTTGTCGCGCAATAAAGGCAGAACGCTCGTCTTTCACCGAAGCATCTTTGGTGATACTGCCCAAAGCGAGTTCCGAACTCTGCAATAACACCTCAATTTCACCAAATTGTTTACACTTTAAGTCCGGAATCGGCACTTCATTCACGCCGTCGATGCCATTTTGATATACGACAAATTGCAATGTCGCCCCTTGTATGACGCGCATCGTCCCTGCATTGACCTTATCCGTAATCACTTGACCGTTATACAAAATGTCTTTAATCGTATTGTTTTCAAATTTTGGGTCGATTTCCTTGCCTGCAATCTCTGCTTTGATGCCTTTTGCCGCCAAATTCGCTGCGTACGCATCGTAATCATCAATGCTTTTCAACGGCAACAATGATTGCATAATTCCCGTCGCGCTCGAAATCGTCAAATAAATCGTCCGACCATCTTTCACCGAAGAACCTGCTTTGGGCACTTGTTTCAAAACTAAATTTTTCAGTTTTTCGTCGGGTTTGTAGATAGAATCGCTTACGACAATGTCAAAACCTGCATCCCGCGCCTCTTTCATAGCCGTCGTGACGTGTTTTCCAACAAGATTTGCCACTTTATTCGACTTGCCATGCCGCGTGAAAAGGTACATCAAACCAAAGAGTACCGCCATGCAGCCCATGAAAATCCCAAACATTTTGCCGAAATTCGTCCAAAATATTTTAGAACTGAAAAAATACCAAATTTCGGTCGCGCCGAATTTGATTTTTTCCCACAGGTTGCCGAAAAAGCTGCCCGCATTAAAATTTTTAACTTTACTTGTTAAATCTTTGGTATTCATTATTTTATGAATTGATATGTAAAACGGTCTGTGTAAGCATTGTTTTCTAATCTGTGATTTCTTCCACCAATCGCCCGTAAAAATCGCGCATCGTCCAACCATAAGCACGGACTTGTTGTGGGACAAGGCTATTTTGAGATTGTCCGGGAACGGTGTTGATTTCCAACATATACGGTTGATTATCGACCTCATTCCAAATAAAATCGATGCGAACGATGCCGCGACAATTAAAAATTTGGTAAATACGCTTTGCCAAATCTTCAATTAACTTGGTTTTTGCAGGTTCAATTTGTGCAGGCGTGATTTCGGTCGCCATGCCCGACGTGTATTTCGCTTCGTAATCGAAAAAATCCTTTTTACTCGTGACTTCCGTTATCGGCAACGCAATTAATTGCCCTTTGGTTTTCAGCACGCCAATCGTGAATTCGCGCCCTCGTATGAATTCTTCGATTAATACTTGGTCATCCTCTTTAAACGCTTTTTCAATCGCCGCAGGCAAATCCAACGCACTCGCCACTTTGCTCATCCCGATACTCGAACCGCCATTATTCGGTTTCACGAACACAGGCAAAGTCAATGTTTTTAAGATTTCAGCGACTTCAATGGTGTCATTTTTGAAAAAATGAAGGGATTTTGCCACTTTTATCCCCGAAAAAGCAGCTGTTGCAACCGTATAACGTTTGTTAAAAGTCAATGCAGACGTTTGTGCATCGCAAGACGTATAAGGAATATCCAACAAGTCAAAATAACCTTGTAATTTGCCATCTTCGCCCGGTGTGCCGTGAATCATCAACAAAACGGCATCAAAACGCACCGTTTCGCCCTCGGAACGGAGTGAAAAATCATGTTTATTAATCGTAATCGTGCGCCCGCCTTTGCCCGTCGGATAATACCATCTATCGCGACTCACGATGATTTTATAAACATTATACAATTTTTTATCTAAATGCTGCTCAACGACTTCCGCACTGAGCATGGAAATGACCGATTCTTTGGAATAGCCACCTGTTACTAACGCAATATTTTTCTTTGCCATTTAAGGTTTTTAATGGTTTTTAGCTGAAAGCGGATTAGTTCTTTTGATTGGTTTGCAAATTTAGCAGATTTCTGGAAAATAGCTTTGATTCTACGCCTTTTTGTGAAAAAAATTCCTTTCACACCGCAAATAGTTGTATTTTCGCGCCGCTTTTGTGCTAAAAAAGAAACCAAAATAGGTAAAACCCAAAAAAGATGGATATATTTGAACAAGTAAATGCCGTCCTTGCGGAAATCGAAACGGCTGCCCCGCATTCCAAAGCAGAAGTGGAACAATTTCGGATTCGGTATCTGGGCTCTAAAAATATTATCAAACCGTTGTTCGCCGAAATCGGCAAAGTGCCTGTGGAACGCAAAAAAGCGTTTGGTCAATTGGTGAATGCGGCGAAAATGGCGGCGGAAACGAAATTTGCCGTCCTCCAAGCGGCTGCGGAAGCGGCATCGGATGTGGATACGACGCGCATTGACTTGACCGCGCCTGCGATTGCGTTGCCCGTCGGGAGTCGGCATCCTGTGAGTATTGTGATGAATCGGATTGTGGACATTTTTCGGCGCATCGGTTATACAGTCGCGGAAGAGCGCGAAATTGAAGACGATTGGCATAATTTTACCGCCATGAATACGCCGCCAGACCATCCTGCGCGGGATATGCAGGATACTTTTTATTTGAAAAATTCAACAGAAATGTTGTTGCGGACGCATACGAGCAGCGTTCAAGCGCGGGTGATGACGCGGCAACAACCGCCGATTCGCATTATTGCGCCCGGTCGGGTGTATCGGAATGAGACGATTTCGGCGCGGTCTCATTGTCAATTTCATCAAGTGGAAGGACTTTATATTGATGAAAAGGTGTCTTTTGCGGATTTGAAACAAACTTTATTGTATTTCGCGAAGGAAATGTATGGTGCTACGAAGATTCGATTGCGTCCGTCGTTTTTTCCGTTTACGGAGCCGAGTGCAGAAATGGATGTTTATTGGGGGTTGAAAACGGAGATTGACCATCGGATTACGAAGGGAACAGGTTGGTTGGAAATCTTGGGTTGTGGGATGGTGGATCCGCAAGTGTTGGAAAATTGTGGCATTGATAGTCAGAAATATAGTGGTTTTGCGTTCGGCATGGGCATTGAGCGACAAGCCATGTTGCAATATGGCATTTCGGATATTCGATTATTGTTTGAAAATGATACTCGATTTTTAAAACAATTTGCGTCCGCTTTATAAAGATGAATGATAAATGATGAATGATGAATGATGAATCCGTGATTTATCATTCATCATTTATCATTCACCATTTATCATTCATCATTCATCATTAACGTTCGTATGGAAAAAGCATATTATACAGAATATTATCATTTAGAACGGGAACATTGGTGGTTTCGGGCGCGGAATGAAATGATTATCAATCATTTACGCCAAATCATGCCTCAAAATCGCCCCTTGAAAATCCTCAATATCGGAGCCGCAACAGGACGCTCTTCCGAAATGCTTTCTGCACTCGGAACGGTCGAATCCTTAGAATATGACACCGATTGTTGTGAGTTTGCGCGGCGCGAATTGAAAATGGAAGTTGTACAAGGCTCGATTTTGGAATTACCTTATCCAAACGAAATGTTTGATATAGTCTGTGCATTTGACGTGATTGAACATGTTGCGGACGATAAAACATCCGTTTCAGAAATGCGGCGCGTCTGTAAAACAGGTGGGATTCTATGCGTAACGGTACCTGCTTTTATGTTTTTATGGTCGGAACACGATGTCGTGAACCATCATTTTCGGCGTTATACAGGAGCACAAATCATTGATTTATTCCATAATACGAATGAAAAAATATATCATACCTATTTCAATACAGGGCTATTTTTTCCGATTGCAGGTTTTCGATTATTGTCTAATTTGTTGCCCAAACGAAAGGCAAAAGCAGCAGAAACCACCTCCGATTTTGGTGTTTTGAAAAATGGCTTTATCAACAAATGGTTATATCGTGTTTTTAAATCCGAAAATTATTTTTTGCAAAAACAATGGTATTTACCCGTCGGCGTTTCCATATTATCGTCCTGGCGCAAAATTTAGCGGAAATCTGCTTAGTACGTGAAGAGCGAATTGGAACGCGGATGACGCAGATTTTACGGATTTGCACGGATTTTTTTGGAATTTAGGTCGGATTTTAAGCCTAAATTCCAAAAAAATCCGTGCAA
>JBDKKX010000085.1:0-13543 GCA_039795795.1 Bacteroidota bacterium
CGTGTAAATCCGTCCAATCCGCGTCCTCCGCGTTCCCATTCGCGCTACATTTTGTCCCGTACTAAACGGAAATTTAACCCATTCATGGTATTGCGAAGACAGAACAGAGCGTTTACCTTTGCCGCACTCAAAACGATATGAGAAAATAAATCTTTTTCACTTTTTTTTATCACCAATCAACTCATATCCGTATGAAATTCTATTACGTACTATTATGCAGCACCTTGCTGTCAGGGAAACTCATGGCACAATCCAGCTTATCGGACACTTGTAAGACGCGATTTACGATGCGTTCCACCCCAAACTGTGGGGTATATGTGCCACCGCCCGCGCCTGGATTACGCAATATTGCGCAAGTTGTCTTATTAGGCAAGAGCTTAACGGATGGAATTCGTTGGTCATGGTCCACCACCAACACGCCAGTTCAAGAATTGCTCGTCCGAACAGGCATGCGAACCGCGCCCGCAGGCGTTTCGTTTCGGAATTGTCCAGGGAATTGGGTTTATTATCAATTGTCTGGTTGGGACTTATTTAAAGCGCGATTTAACACGCCAAGTTCACGACATTATTATGAAAAAATCCATGCTCGCGTTCGAGTATTTGGAAGTGAGCAACAACCCGATAGTTTATACTTGGAATTTGCTCAAAATCAACTCATTAATTCAGGCAATTTGTATGTTTCGAGCGCGAAAGACAAATTTTGTTTAAAAAGTTGCGCGTCGCAAGATTTTACACCGCCGACCCTACATGTAGGAAATGCCCTTCCTCTTAAAATGATAGTGCCTGCGCGTCAACCCATTTACAGCGATACCATTCTCAAATCCATTCCATTGTCCGCAACCGATAATTGCGAATTGGAGCATCAAGGTTTGTATCCAGATCGGTTGGATAGTTTCAAAGTAGGGCAAGTAGTTCGTTATCAATACGTTGCGTTTGACGCGGTTGGCAATCGTTCGGTTGCGACTGTGCTGGTACAATTCGATACCCTTCGGAAAAATGTGGATACCTGTCGTTGGCAGTTCAGCGTTTATAACAAATTCACGGCAGATTGTGGTAACACGCTACTTTATCAAGTGCCAAACCATACTACAACGGTCACTTTATTAGGCAAAACCTTAATGGATGGGATGGCTTGGCATCATGCGGGCATGCGCTCCATTGAACAATCGCTTTATGCGCGCACAGGTTCACGGACTGCTCCCGCAGGCGTTCGGTTTAGCAATTGTGGTACGAATTGGGTTTATTATGTGTTGTCGGGTAATGAAGGTTATCACCAAGCGCATGGTGCCCCGTTTTCCCATGAAATAACGATGGTTCATGCACGGGTTCGGCTGTTTGGGCAATTATCGAATCCAGATAGTTTACATATCGAATTTGCTGAAAATCAAGCAGTTAATCCAAGTACCGTGTATCGTTCTATCAACAAGCAATCCGTCTGTGACCCTAATTTCAAATGCAGTGCGACAGATTTTACCCCACCAACGTACCCAAATTGTCCTAAACCGCAGGATAAACCGTTCAAAGTGACGCTGGATTTGAAACCGAGCATTTTGTGGTCGCGCGATGTGGAGTCTCAATTGCCTTTTCCGATTGCATTGCAGGATAATTGTGGGGCGCAGCAATCCGATTTATATCCGTTTTGGGAGACTTCGCCTAAAGTGGGTGAACCGATTCCGTATCATTATGTCGGTTATGACAAAAGCGGAAATAAAACGGTTTGTCATTTCAAAGTGCTTTTGGCGGTTAAAAACAATGATTTAAGCGTTTTTTTGACGACGAATCCGTTTAATTGGCAATATCACCAAAATACGACGATTCCTTTTGAAGTAACGGTTGAAAATCGTTCTAATGTAGCAAATACAAATGTTAAAATTCATATCCCATTGCCCGCAAACACCGTTTCTAAAACGTTGCCGCAACCTTCTATGGGCGTTTGGAAGGAAATTTGCGCGAATGGAACGAAATGTTACGAGTGGCAGATACCGAATTTGCCGACGAATACGACGGCAACGTTAAAAATGCCTCTTTTTGTGGGCGTGACGACGGCGGATATTGTAGCAACAGCCACTTTGTTGAGTACAACACCTGCGGATGATTATTTGTTGAATAATCAATATACACAAACATTAAGCTATTCGGCGGCAGTAATTCCAAATTTAAGTTTGAGTCCAGCGAAAGAAGTCGTGTCGGAACAGGCTTCATCGTTGCATCCGAATCCAACCGAAAATGCGTTTACGCTCGCGACATATAGCCTTGTAGAGGGCGAACAAACGTTTGATATTTTCAACGTATTTGGACAACACGTCTTTTCAGAAAATAAAATATTGCAAAAAGGGCAAAATGAATTATTTTTTGATGTAAGCCGTTTGGAGAAAGGCGTTTATTTTATCCAACAACGGACGCAACGTTCTCCTGCGTTACAAATGAAGTTTGTAAAATTGTAATCGCTGGAATTGGGATTAAATAAGATTTTATTGGGATTAAATGGGATTGATTTTAGGGGATTTAGGGGATTTTAATCCCCTAAATCCCCTAAAATTAATCCCATTTAATCCCAATAAAATCCCATTTAATCCTAATTCCAACGTACTATAATCTGCTTTTTTGCAGTTTATTCGGTTCTATTTTTGAGTAATGTACCATAAACTTTATTGAGTATCTCTTTTTGAGATACCGTAAATAGAGCATTACCCTCTATAAAAAATGTTTTAAAATTCGTTAAACAAGCCTTTCTAACCGCAGAAAAAGGGAGGTTTTTCGGTAGTTTATTCCCTCGCATATCTTCTCCATGAATTGCTCGAATTAATTTTATGTGTATATGTAAAATATCTTGATAAAGCCTATATTCCGTTTCAAAATGTAGGATAGCGTGTTCTACTTCAACTTCTACTTGTTCTATAATTTCCAATCGCCCCCGAATTAAATCTTGTCTTTTGCCTTTTTTGCCTTTTTTTGTTTCCCAATCGTCCAAACCATAAACTTCAATAGAATTTTGACCTTTGACACTGTTATTTTTAGCAACGACTCTACCATTTTTTGCGAATTCTAAATGTTCCGCAGGTTCATCCAAAGCGGGGTGCATCAATAAACGAACTTCATTTTCCAAATTTTGAATATGACATGCGGTCAAAAAGGCATCCCTATTTTTTTCAAAATCTATATTCGGAAGCATTGCTGCATCGCCTTCAATTGGAAATTGTTCTCCTTTACAATCACTATTACATTTGCGGCAAGCCAATAAAAAATTGCTCCACTCGTAAGCTAACCAATAATATTTGTTTTTAGGTCTAAAATGTTCTGTATCATAATGATGACCCGTTGAAATGTCCGATTCACAAAAAGCACACTTATTATTAAAAATTTTAATTAATTCTTTTTTAACATCCGAAGGCGCGTACCCTTCAATTTCCACATTTTCTCCTTTTTTTTTCTTTTCGAGCAAATCTTTTAGTTTATCTACAAACAATTTTTCTTTGATACTTGAAGGCGGATTATCAAAATAAAGATCTATTTTTTTCATACTTTTCAAATTTTAATATTGAGCCCTTTTAAACCGTTTCTTAATTCCAATTCTAATTCAATCTTATTTTTCGCCTCTATTTTTTTATAATCATCAAAAGATTCAATGGTATCGGGTGTCGCATCGCGTGCAAAGATATTATCAAAACCAAAAATATCAGAGGTCAACAACGCATTCGCACTTAACCGTTGAATTTCAATATCATCATCTAAGCGATTCACCGTAATACCTTCTTTAATTGTTCTGTTGACCTTCAAAACCACCGATTTCACCTTTTGCGGCAAGCCCAAAAGCGGAATAGGACTGTGAGTTGTCACGATAAACTGTACTTTTGGAAAGGTTTCGGACAATAATTTAGGCAATTCAAATTGATATTTCGGGTGTAAATGAGCATCCATTTCGTCTATTAAAACAATGCCTTGCAAATCTTCCAATGGATTATTAGGATATTTGGATAATCGAATCATCATATCCCCAATCATGGTCAAAATACTTCGATAACCTGCTGCTAAGGCTTCCAACGGAACAGGAGGATAGCATTTACCTGCTTCATTTTGTTCAAAATACTGCACTTGCGGGTCTCCATGGATTGAAATCACTTCGATTTTTGCTAAATTGGGAATGATTTTCGTCAAAATTTTCACCAAATACTTAAAACGAGGTGGATTATAAGCATTCGCATTCATCAATTCTTGTTCGATATTCATCAATTGCCCGTCCTCTTTAAAAAGAGAATAAGTAACCGATTTTTTACTATTTTCTAAGGTTTCGCGGTTACTGCTCGACAGTTGAAAACGGGCTGCCCCATAAGCTACAATCGGTATTGAAATAGGAGATTTTGTTTTCGGCTGTGGTTCATATATGAAGGTTTCATTCTGCGAAATGCCATTGATATAAATGGTAGATTTAATCAATAAATCACTCATAATAGCTTCATCTCCAATGAATCCTGTAGCAATTGCCCGTAAAATGGACGTTTTTCCATAACCATTTTCGCCTGTCAGAAAAATCCATTGCACATCGGGCGCAATCGTATCAATCACCATTTCTTGAATGCCTTGAAAATCCTTTACGTAAAGGCGCGTGAAGGTAAAAGGCAATTTAGGCGTTGCCTTTTGAAGCATTTTTTGAATGGCTATTTCTGCTTTACAAGCGTCTAAATATTCAGAATAAATGCTTTTGTAATCGTAACGACCTGCTAATTTTGCTCTGTAAGATTCCACTAATGCTACATCTATTTTGAAAAAAGCATCTGGTATGATTGTCTCAAATGGAGGTGGATTTTTAGATAAAAAGTTGTCAATCAATGGTTTGATTTCTTTGATAGCTTGCCGACATGCACTTAAAATATTTTTATTATCGAGTGATTTACGCCATAAATTTTTGATATTAGTAGCAACTAAAAATTGGGGAATTTGAGAAATTTTTTTTAAATAGTCTGTATATTGCTCTAATTTTTGACCCGATAAAAAAAATACAACCGTTGGTGATACCCCTGTGAAACCAAAGTATAAACTAAAAAGATATATTTCTTTTTTAGTATTTATGGCAGACCAAAAAGAAAGTATAGAGTCCAATTTTGATGATACAGCAGTTGGTAACCAATAGCCGTAAGGTAAACTATTTTCATGTGTATTTAACCTAAATTTAAACGACTTGTCTTCTTGATGCAAAAGCATCAAGTATTGATAGACCATTTCATGTATATGTAAAACTTCTTCTTCCGTCATGTTCAATTGATTTTTAGGTGAAACAATCTACAAAAGTAATGTTTTTCCTTTTATTTGTACGGACCTAAAAATTTGCCCCCGTTAAAATGTATCAAATTCATCAAAAAATCAACTTTTTTATTCCATTTTTAAAAATGCCATTTATAGTCATCTTCTGATAAATTTTAATCCTTTAAATTTGCGGCGCATGTTTAAATCTTCTCCACGATGGAACAAAATATTTTACAACTTTTTGGTCAAAACGTGCGCAAAGAGCGCATTTTACGAAAATTGTCTCAAGCAGAATTAGCCGATAAAGCAGATTTGCACCGATTGTTCAAAAAAAGCAGTGCAGCTGCTCCACTGTTGCGTAATTCAAAATAAAGATTTCTTTACCTTTTGAACGTTCTCCCTTTTTCTTTTCGACATCTTCTCTGCCATTTTTGCTTTGGTCATCGGTGCGGCTGATGGTATAATTCCATTCTTTTTCGCAAATAGCTGTTGCCCATCCGTATAATGCGATAACTTCGGGTGAATTGTCATAAGTCAATAAGAAATTGAATTTGTATGCATTACGTTTTAAACATTCGCTTAATCTGAAATGATCTTCTTTGTTGAACGAGCAAGTATAAAATTTATCTTGGTCGGCATTGAAATAAGGGGGGTCTATAAATAAAAAAATACTATCGTTTTCAGGCAAATTGTCCAAAACGACCTCGAAATCCATGGAAGTTAATTGTACATTTTGTAATTTATGAGCTGTGCGCAAAATATTTCTGCCCCAATTTTCAGGACGCATACTATATTTGTCGCCGTATCCAAAATAACAATTTTTCATATTCATAATCCCAGAATATGAAGTACGATTCAAATAAAACCATCGTTGCGCTTGTTCCAAACGATTAGATGGTTTAAATTCATTTTTATAAAAAGCATGTCGTTCTTTGGAAGCTTCTTCGCCGCGCAAAACAGCGATTAAATCTTCTGGGTTTTCTTGGATAATTCGGTAACAATTAATCAATTCTGTATCAATATCATTTAATATATTTTTTGTAGCTTTGCTTTTGGCAAAAAAAATAGAGCCTCCGCCTGTGAACGGTTCGACGTATAACCGATGCGGTTTGATATGTTCGAGAATCAATTTTCGAGCGTAAAACTTGCCGCCCGCGTATCGAAAAGGAGAATTAATCGCTAAATCCATATTCAATTGAGTGATTTTTACCGCAAATGTAACAAAAAATTTAAAAATCAAGGTGTTTCACGCGCCTGCAAAATAGAAATGTGAAAACGAAGTCGCCTCAAAAATTGTCGGTTTGTCATATAAAAGCGATTTCCAAAAAAGGTCAACAGTAATTGGATCGTTTATATTTATCGTAGCTGTCTCAAAAGAAAAATCACAAAATATTATTCGGTTGTGATACGAATGGATGTACGGATTTCACGGATTTCACAGATTCATACGGATTTTTGTCCCCAAAATCCGTATGAATCTGTGAAATCCGTGAAATCCGTACATCCATTCGTATCATAACCGAATAATATTGGGTCTAAAAATTAAATTTTACTCTTTTGGCTGTACCACCTCAATCGCCAAAATGGATGTGGTACAGTCAAAAAAATAATATTTTAAAAATAATATTTTTTTAAAATATTCTATTGATTTTAAAAAAATGCTCGCGCTCCATGCTTTTTTTTAAGCTATTTTTCACTTTTTGCTCCGAAAAATAAATAAATACGACATTTAGTCCATATCTTGCGGGCTTAAAACAAACTCCATGCAATGGAACTGAGCCGATTTACCTTGTCAACCATCGCTGTTTTCACAAAAACAGGTTTGAACTTCCGTGTAATTCGTTAAGTAAGTCATAAATCGTCCTGCTGCTCTGCTCACAACCGATATTCAAGGTCTAACAAGACATTGACGTATGGTATTATTGTTGTATAGGTAGATATGGTTCATTTGAACCGTTCTCAAAATGTTTTGTTTGTTCAAAAATATTGCGTTACAAAATGCGTTTTTGCGTCAAAATGATAACTTTACTAAACATTACATTAACTTCGTGTACCCAAATGATGAGTTTTAACATTTTACTAAAAAAAACTATGACTCACTTAAGATTTAGTTTTTTATTCGCTTTCTTGTTGCTCTCTTTGGGGGCGCGTGCGGGCGAAATTGCAAGCAGATTTTTGCTTTTTCAAATTGAAAACCCTGAACCAGTGTCTGAATGCGGGAGATTGAAGGGGTATGTGAGTTTGGTCGAAATCGTGAATGACCAAATGATGGTAACGAGCCAATTTCCGACGGTGTACGGGCTCAACGGTTGTAACAAGCAATGGCGCGGGGACAAAAAAACGCCATTAGGTAAGTACAAAATTGACATTATCAATCGTAAAAGCCTTACGAATGTGAATGAACGGAATAAATTTGGCGGTTTTAGCCTCGTTTTGGATTATCCGAACGTGCATGACCGCCAAAGAGGACGCACTGGGGAAGCGATTGCGATTCACGGCGGACGCAATAGCCCGACTTTGGGTTGTGCGCGGGTGTTGGATGGCGACCGTTTTGAACCGAGTTTTGGCGTAGATAACATTCGCCGCGTTGCGGAATTTGTGCAAAAAGGTACGCCTGTCGTTTTCATGGAGAATGCAGAAGCGGATTTAGTGGGTTCGGAAGGAGCGATTTTCTCGCCTGAAGTCACTCAATTTTGGAAAAATGTCTTGTTGAGCGACCTTAGCCGGGAAGATTTATTAAGTTGGGTACGCAATTACCGCAATTATCTTACGCCTGTGGACCCGTCTGCGACGATTGCGCCGGCACCTGCGGCTTTGAGTGCGTCGATTTCGGGTGCTGTGACGAGTAGTGCTCCTGCACTTGGCATCACGTATCCGCCCGCAGTGATGACTCCCGCGCCCGCGCCTGAGGCAACGCCCGCAGCGACAACGCCTGCGCCTGCTCGCGTGAAGCCTGAAGCATCACGTAGTTCTGAAGCGAGTGTTCGTGCTTCTTCGACGTTGAATGGCAACAGTCGGTATTCCTCCAGCCACTTGACCGATAATAATGACGGGACAGCTTGGTGTATTGAGGGTTCTGAGAAGAAAAAAGTCATCGTTTTCGAGTATCCCGAAGGACGGACTTTGCATAATATGAGTATCATTACGGGTTACGACCGCGATAATCTTTGGAAGCAAAACGGTCGGGCGGCGGAAGTGAAAGTGAGTTTCGATGGCGAAAAAGCCATGAATTTTGATTTGAAAGATACGCGGAATCGCCAAACTTTTTCTTTCAAAAAAGGCGTGAAAACGAAATTAGTGCGGATTGAAATCACGCGCTATAAGAAAGGGGCGAAAGGCAATGATATGTGTATTTCTGAATTAGAATTTCACTAATTTGTTTAAACGTTAAACGGTCTGAATTCAGACCTATCTCTTCAAAAAACCAACAGAGTCGCAATAACAAGGGTTATAGCGACTCTGTTTTTTTGTCCAATTCAAATTTTATAGCATGTTTACAAACCAATTTTTTTTAATATTTTTTTATCTTTGTTGGATAACCTGTTGCATCAGTTGTAAGAATGAGGCATCGGATGCTCAAAAATCGACTGTCGCTGCGCATCAACGTTTTGTTGCCAAACCTTTTAATGCCGAAGAAGATTGTTCGTGGTTATCGAAATGGTTTTCGGAAGAATGCACGGATAGTTTGACCCGTTTTGCCTGCACTGGCAATGAACCGTTGATTCAAGAAATGGCGGCAGACCATGATTGGTGTTCGGGGACGGGCTATTTGAAGGTGAAAACGTTGTTTCGGAAAGGTTTTTATGAAAATGGGCAAGAAAAAATGATGATTTTGGTCGGCATGGAACCCGAAGCGCGTTTGAAAGACCCGACGTTGAAAGAATGTATTTTGGGCGGTTCGGTTTGGGCAAACGATGGGATGAATTGGAATTTAGTTGTTAAAACCAATATGTTTGTTTTCTTACAATCCAATTTGCATCAACCGATGAAAATTAATTTGACGAATAATGAAACCATTCGATTGGAATATTTGGATGGCAAAAAGCTGAAAAGAATGATGATTCCTGTGGAAAAAACGGGTTTTGGTGAGCCGACGTTGGAAGATTTATAATGATTTGAATCTTTGTGATAAATATACTTTTTATCACAGATTGAACAGATTCCACGAGATTTTCACAGATTTTTTTTTGATTTTAAGCATTAAAAATTAAAAAAAATCTGTGAAAATCTCGTGGAATCTGTTCAATCTGTGCCGAAAATCCAATTTGTAACGCGTTATTTGGATAAAATTAAAATTACTTCTTTAACCATTGCGCCCGCAAATAATGCGCCGCCATTTTAGGTTTTCTGTCTCGTGTAAACACCCCTTTATAATTCATCCCGCCAAATCGAATCACGCCTTGCGATGTTTTGAAATCCGCAAATGCCCATACGTGCATGCCCGTTACAAAATCTTTCGTTGCCGCAACATCCAAATACGCTTTGATAAATTCCGTTTGATATTCTTCTGTAAACATTTCAGGCGGCGTTGCGTGCATGCCCGCTTGCGCATCTGCACCAAATTCGGTAATGATAATTGGTTTTTTCAATTTTTCGTACAAACCGTCCAATTCTTTGCTCAAAAACGCCGCACCCGTTTTGATGTCGCCCGTGTGCGTGTACCAACCCCAATATCGATTGATGCAAATCACGTCGCCTAATGCCAACCACTCCACAGGACCGCCCATAACGCCCACAATCGTCGCAGGACGATTATCCAATTGCTTGACCAAGGCAAATAATTCTTTGAACGATTGCATGGAAGCCTCATTTGGTGCTCCAGGTCTGCCGGATGCAATATCCAATTTGGGAGACATCGGTTCGTTCGCCAAACTCCACATAATCACACTTGGATGATTTTTATCCCGCGTAACTAATTCATGGATATACTTTTTACATTGTTCTTGGCGCGCCGCTAAACCATCGCCTTCAAAAAATAAGCCGACTGCGGGAATTTCATCAATCACCAAAATCCCTTCTCTATCTGCCATATTCATTTGTTCCTCGTCGTAAGGATAGTGCGACGTGCGGAAAGAATTCGCGCCCACCCATTTCAATAAGGTAAAATCTTTCACCATTACAGGTTGTGCCGCGCCTCTGCCGAAAATGGGGAAATCTTCATGCTTGCCAAAACCCGTTAATTGAATCGGTTTTCCATTGAGAATCAATTGTTTATCACTTACCGCAATCGTTCGGATACCGATATTTAAATGGTATTGATCTTTGTCGTCGCCGACCGAAACGTTCAAATCGTACAAAAATGGGTCGGACGGACTCCAAAAACGAGCATCCGCGACTTTAATGCTAACCACCGCTTTCTCTCCCGAAAAACTTAAATTGCCTTTATACGTTTTGCCCGCGCCCGTCAACGTTGCAACGCCTTTGGAAACATTGCCTTTTTTCTGAACCGTGACAACGACTTCACCCTCCTTATTTTGTATATTCGTAGAAACAATAATATCTTGAATGCCGTCCATCGGACTCGTGTGTAACCAAACCGCCCGTTGCAAGCCGCCATAAGGAAAAAAATCAAAATTCGATTTTGGAAAATTGCTCAAAAAACCGCCGCCAAGCGAAGGAACGCCATCGCCACCCGTCGGTACGCGAGAGGCTTTTAAGAGATTTTCGACTTTGATGATAATTGTATTTTCTACATTGAATTTCACTAAACTATTGATATTCAATGCAAATGGTAAATGCCCACCTTCGTGCGCACCCGCAGGAACGCCATTTATCCAAACTTTCGCAGCATAATTTGCCGAACCCACTCGGATAAATATATTTTGTCCATTCCAATTTTTAGGCACAAATGCTTTGCATTCATACCAAACCGTACCCATATAATCGCGGGTATCTTCAAATTGCTCATTCCAACTGCCCGGAACAGCAATCGAACGCGTTTCCGTCAAGCCGTTGAACCAACCGCGTTGTTCGCCCACCTCTTGACTATCCAATTTGAATTGCCAAATGCCAGAAAGATTCATGGCATTGCGCGCACTATTTTGTTGGGGAAAAAGGGCAATGTCCTTAATTTCTGCCGTTTTGAAGGTTTGCGCGATGCAAAGGGTGGAAAAAAGGAGTTGTAACAACAAGATTTGTTGAATTTTAATAAAACGATTCATGCAATAGGAGTTTTTAATAATTTGAATCAATAGATGATTTTTTCTTGTCATTCCGTCGGAAACTCGAAACGTGCAGATTCCTGCGGAATGACAAGGCAAAAGTTTATTTTTTAGCGGCAGGCACTAAAAGCTGCATCAAAATCCATGCAAGTAGGTACGCAAACCCGCAAACTAAAAACAAAATTAAATAAGCCGTTCCTTTATCGCCCAATGCTTGATAATGATCCAACAATTTACCCGCGCTTTTAGCAATCAAAATCCCGCCCAATGCGCCAAACATACCTCCAATCCCCGTGACCGAAGCCGTCGCATTTTTCGGAAACATGTCCGAAACAGTTGTGAAAATGTTCGCACTCCATGCTTGATGCGCCGCCATCGCAAAACCAATAACTATCACCGCTAACCACATGTGGATTGCACCCAAATATTGCGCAGAAATGACAGGTATCACACAAATTGCATATATCAACATCGACATTTTGCGCGCCGCAAGCACCGTTTTACCGTTTTTAATGAAATACATCGGCAGCCAACCGCCGACAACACTGCCCACTGTCGCCACTGAATAAGCGAAGGCGAGTGGAAAAGCGATTTGAGTTTTGCTTAACCCGTATTGCTTTTCTAAGAAATCGGGCATCCAAAAAAGGTAAAACCACCATACAGGATCGGTTAAAAATTTGCCGAGCGCGAATGCCCAAGTTTGTTTAAATCCTAATAATTGAAACCAAGACAATTTTGGCGCAACGACTTCATTTTCAACGGGTTCGTCACCATCACTGAGGATGTGTTCCAATTCCAATTTCGATACTTTGGGATGATTTTTGGGTACATCATATAAAATATACCAGAATATCAACCAAATAAATCCAATGAAACCCGTCAAAATAAATGCCCATTTCCAACCCCAAGTCGCTGCAATAAACGGAACCGTCAAAGGTGCGACGATAGCTCCCACATTCGCACCCGAATTAAAAATGCCTGTGGCAAAAGCACGTTCTCGTTTTGGGAACCATTCCGCCGTCGTTTTAATCGCCGAAGGGAAATTGCCCGCTTCCGTCACGCCGAGAAACCCGCGCGCAATCATAAAACCCATCGTGCTATTCGCAAAAGCGTGTGCGATAGCCGCAATACTCCATAAAGCCGTCGCCCATGCATAACCGACTTTAGCACCTAACTTGTCAATCAACCCGCCTACGCCCAGCAACCCAAACGCATAACAAAGTTGGAATACAATCACAATATCCGCATAATCCGTCTCGCTCCAATGAAGCTCTGCCGATAAAGTGGATTTCAAAAGGCTGATGACCGCCCTATCCAAATAATTAATAGTGGTAGCGAAAAATATTAAACTACAGATGATCCAACGGTAGTGCGTCATTTTTTCACTCATGATGAATGTGGTCGTTTTAAAATATGAATAATGTTGAGTATGTTTAAAGTATTGATTTTTAATAGTTCGTAATTTTTATTTTGAATGACGCTTTTGGAAACGAGCTTGCTGCCCATGCCCACAACCACTGCGCCTGCATCAAACCAAGCTTTAATATTTTCTAAATTGGGTTCTACGCCGCCTGTGATGGCAAATTTTAAAGTCGGAAAAAGCGGTTTGATGCCTTTGATGAACGTCGCGCCTAACACGTCGCCTGGGAATACTTTTATCATTTCACAACCTGCGGTTCGAGCATTGTGGATTTCGGTGGGAGTCATGCAGCCGGGAATCCATAAAATTTGGTGCGCTTGCGCAATATCGCAAATATCTTGTCTAAAAATCGGGCTGATTAAGAAATCAGCTTGTGCATCTATGTAATTTTGAGCGTCGGCGGCACTCCAAATCGTGCCGATGCCGAGTTTCAAATCGGGCAGCTTTTCGTTGCGGACTTCGATGAGTTTTTTAAAGTTCGTTAAGGCATTTTTGCCTCGGTTCGTGAACTCCATGTAACGAATGCCTGCTTCGTATAAGGTCTCCGTGATGGCGATGCATGTTTCGGCGTTGTCGTCGTAAAATAAGGGCATAAGCCCTTGATATTCAATGGATTTTATCATTTTAATTTTTTTATTATTAAAATTGTGAGATGCGTTGGAATTCGGATTAAATTGGATTTTTTGGGGATTAAATATGATTTTTTTTTATGTTTAGGTTG
>JBDKKX010000086.1:0-13480 GCA_039795795.1 Bacteroidota bacterium
CAGACTCAATGGGGCAATAAAGATGAGTTAGTAGTGTTGATTAAGTCCATGCCGAAAGCCAGATATAAGAATTTGGTGGACATTTTGGATGAAATGGCGATTACAGGTACAAAACGGTATGCGATTGTTGAAATCGACAATAACGACAAAGGTATCATGAAAGCTGCTGGCGCGTCTGAACAATAATGATTTTTTAAACAACAAGTAATCTCTTTCCAGAATATGGATGCCTTAGATTATCAGAAAATTGACCTAAACGACATTCTATTTCAGAATAGAAATAAGTCGTATGGTGCATATCTGTTGCGCAGGCTGTATGATGGTCACGTGTTGAAAGCGGGTATAATTTCTGTTGCGTTGTTTGTGTTGTGTTTTTTGGTTCCGAAACTTTTGGAAAAATTGCCGAAAGAGAAGGAAAAAGTAAATATGACCGAAGTGGTTTTAGAACCACCACCGCCAATTGATAAAGCGGCTCCACCGCCGCCGCCGCCACCACCGCCACCACCGCCACCGCCGCCAGTTGTACCAACCATCAAGTTTTTGCCACCTGTGGTTAAAAAAGATGAGAAAGTGCCCAAAGAAGAACCACCTCCGAAACAAGAAGAGATGAAAGAAATTAAAATCTCTAACGAAACGAAGGAAGGGGACAAAAATGCGAAAGAAGAAGTGAAAGAGGGACCGAAAGCGGTTGCTCCACCACCGCCGCCGCCACCGCCGGAGCCGAAAAAAGAAGAACCGAAAGTCGAAACGGTATTTACCATTGTAGAACAGATGCCACAATACGCCGCAGGCGAAAAAGCGATGTTCAAATACTTGAGCGAAAATATCAAATATCCTGCGGTTGCGCGGGAGAATGGTATTGAAGGGACGGTTTATCTTGGTTTTATCGTCGATACAGAAGGCAACATCACGAACGTTACCGTTAAGCGGGGGGTGAGTGGAGGTTGTTCGGAAGAAGCGGTTCGCGTTGTGAGCAGTATGCCGAAATGGACTCCTGGGAAACAACAAGGTCGGGCTGTGAAAGTGAACTTTACATTACCTGTGAAATTTAAGTTAGATTAGTTATGAGAATATAAAAAAGGGTTGTGCCGAAAGGTGCAACCCTTTTTTCGTTTTTGGGAGGATTTTTTGAAAACGTTGTTAATTCAAAACAATTTTATGTAACTTGATAAACGAAGGACTTAGATGCTCAAAATCATTATCGGTTGTGATTAGAGTAGCGTTTAAAAGATGCGTTGTTGCCGTGCTTAAATAATTGTTGCACTAACGAGAAATTTTCCCACTGAATCGTATGATTTTCAAGGATATACTGAATATTGAAAGGACTTTCATCCAATGTAGAAATCGACTCGAAAACCAAAGTATCCACATTCCCTTTCGGTGTCGAAGAAACGCTTTTAACGCCACTCATTTCCATAGAAATCGTTCTAAATGTTTGAGCAGCATACGCCGTTAAAATAGCTAATTCATTGATTTTAAAATCATTAATAGGCAATTTCTTATCGTGTATCACGAGCGTTGCTATCACTCCAAACTCAATTTGAAGAGAAGCTATCACCCATGTTTGATACAAATGGAAATCAAAAGGCAATGCTGTTAACCTCATTAAATTGAAATAAGTTTGCAACGAAGATTTAGGAATCGGTTGCCAATCTGTGAAATCCATTTCTGATTGAGCATCGTTTGGCGACATCAAACTTTGGATACCTTGAATATTGGCTTGGATTGCCAGTAAAATATTTTGATATAAAAACGAAAATCTATCATTGGTTTTAAAATCTATTAAACGGGTTGCCCAATCGCTTTCTTCAATAACGGTCTGTTTTCGATTTTTGATGAGCCAATTAAGGCAAGTGATTCTTAAACCAAACAATTTATCTAATTTGGATTGAACAAACGTTTCAATACCTTGCTTACTTAAAATAAATTGTTTGGTCAAAATCTCTAAATCGTGTTCTATTTTAGTCAAGATAGTGTCTTCCGTAGCCTTATCTTGACGGCGTACTTCCAAAGGCAACATAGAAGCACTTGTTAATTTATATTGAGCTGCTGCTATCATTTTTGGAGAAGTTAAGAGTGAAGAATAGTTTTAAAGTGCAAAGTTAACTTTTTTCTTGGAAATCAATTCAATTATTGTTACAACAGACTCAACGCAAAAGTTTTCGGAATAATCAAGAAAAGTGAGTTTGGAAAGCATTGATTATCAATGCTTTCCAAAAGATTAAGGTTTATTCCATGCTTTTAAAAATTCAGCATTATCGGGTTTTATCGCGGATGCGAAAAATTCAACTAATTCCCCGCGTTCATTTACAAGGTATTTGCAAAAATTCCACGTTGGTTCTTGTGTATTCCAACCATTTTTTTGTGCGTCGGTAAGCCATGCGTAAATGGGCGATTTCTGATTCCCTTTCACATCAGATTTCTCAAAAATTGGAAACGTTACGCCATAATTTTTTTGGCAAAACGCTTTAATGGTTTCATGATTGCCCGGTTCTTGTCCTAAAAACTGATTACACGGAAAACCTAAAACAACCACTTTTTCTTTATTTTGCTCATAAAATTTTTGCCAATCGGCGTACTGAGGCGTGTAACCGCATGCGCTCGCAACATTCAACAAAATTATTTTTTTACCTTTGAAGGTTTCAAACGAAACGACATCGCCATCCAACGTTTTAGCGGAAAGCGCGTAAAAAGCATTCAACATAGCGTTGCTTTGAGTTGCCTTGCTGTCCACAAATAGGGTAGGGCGATGCTTGATTTCCACTTTGTTAAAGCAAGCACCCAAACTCAAGCATAATAAAAATCCTAATTTTTTCATGATTTTTCTAATTTTAACCTATGTAACAATAGGTAACGTACAAGGTTTAAATTTTTTTTGAGTAATGAATCCTTCAAAATTTTCCTTAGTACGGGACAAACAAAAGGTTTAGAGCGAATGGGAACACGGAGGACGCGGATTTTACGAATCTACGCGGATTTTTGGGAATTTAGGCTTAAAATTCGGGATGTTTCATTTTTAGGTTACACTTTTAGATACATTGCGATACGAATAGATGTACGGATTCCACGGATTTCACCGATGGATACGGATTTTTAGAACCCAAATGCTGGGTTTTAGGCAAAAAAATAAAAAAAAATCAGTACGAATCTGTGAAATCCGTAAAATCCGTACATCGATTCGTATCGCAATGTATCTAAAAGTGTAACCTAAAAATGAAACATCCCGAATTTTAAGCCTAAATTCCCAAAAAATCCGCGTCCTCCGTGTTCCCATTCGCTCTACACCTTTTATTTGTCCCGTACTGAGAAAATTTTTCAGTAAAAATGTTCCCCAAGCCCAATAATCCCATGTTTTTAATTAATTTGCCGCCGAATTTATTAAAAAGGCTACCAAATTATGATGATTTCTAATTTTTATAATCGCATTAATGACGAATTGACGGAATTATTAGCGCAAAACCCGTCGGACGAACGAACAAAAGCGCATAAAAATCCGATTCAAAATAGAAGTTATGCGATGTTAATATGGTTTTTAAAATTTTATGGTCAAAAAGGCATTTATCAATCTTTCATCACGGATGGATTGGATGATAAATCTTGCGATATTATTTTTTCTAATAAAAGTGTCCAAGAAGAGGTCCTTTTTTATGTGGTGCAATCGAAATACGTGCATTTTGACGCGAGCAAAAAGGCAGAAACGGAGTTTCCTAAAATGAACAAAACCGAATTTGGGCATGCGTTGAATGATTTTGCAGTAATTTTGAATGGTACGCGGTGGAGCAGTAAGAATAAAAATTTCAATCGCAAGTACGAAGAATTAAAACAACATTTGGAAAAAAATGGCAAAGTTAAATTTTTATTCTTCACTTTGGCGGATGATAATCCAGAAATTGAGGAAGCTGTCCATGCTTTTAATCAAACTTACGCGCCCCATGTTACCTTAGAAGTAATTGATTTTCAACGGATTCGACGAGATTACATTGAATTCAAATACAAAGAAATTACGACTTCTAATCCTTTGGAATATGCTTATCGTCCTGAAGAACAAGAAATTATTTTGCCGATAGAGCGATTGAAAAATTCTAAACGAGATATTTTTGAATTTGACGAACCTGCTTATATCTTTTTAGTCAAACCGAAAACCGTTTATGATTTGTTTAATAAGTATAAATTTAGTTTGTTTTTCAAAAACGTGCGGAATCCATTGCATCGTTCCAATTATAATCCTAAAATTGTAGAGACATTGCTTAAAAAACCAGCTGCTTTTTGGTATTTTAACAATGGAATTACGGGGATTACGCAGATTCTGCCTTCGCTTGGCGTGCATGCCAAAGAAATTCGCTTAGAAGGTTTGCAGATTATCAATGGTGCGCAAACCATTTATTCTATTTTTTCTGCTTATCAAAATGCGACCGTCATGCAGCGAAAAGTCATGGATAATTATGCGCGCATCGCGCTTCGCTTGATAGGTTCGGGCGATGAGGCGTTCAATTTGCAAATCACGCGCTATACTAACATGCAAAATCCAATGGAAAATCGAGATTTTTGTGCGAATGACGACGTGCAACAACGATTGCAAAATGAATCTTTTGCAACGGATATTTGGTACGAAAAAAGGCGGAGTGAATTTAGGTTGGATGCCTTGGAAAAGAAGCAATTAGGTATTGCCATTTTGTCGAATATAGATTTGGTCGCGCCTTATTTAGCCTTTTATTTACAGAAGCCGATGGATGCAGCAACCCGTGAAAATGATTTTTTTGTGGCTCGAAAGGAAGATAAGGATGGTTTATACGAAACAATTTTTAATGAACAGACAAAATATGAAGATTTATATGCCGCGTATTTTGTGGCTCGACTTTATGATGAATATGAATATATGCCGCATAAAACGTTGCCTTCGCAATTTCAAAAATTGTCTTTGTTTGCCATTGCCCTTTCTAAAATCGTGATGCAAAAATATTTTGCGTTGACGCGTTGGAATGAAAGTGGAAAAGTCTTAAATCTTAGTTTATATTTGTTAAATCTGAATAAATCAAGGAAAGCGGCGGATTGGGCAACGCTTTTAAAAATTTTAGTTTATGCAGCCCTTAAAATCATGGAACTTTCTGTGGAACAGGTGGGTAAATTGACTACGAATGCTTCTTTTTACGATACGATTGTTGAAAAATTGGAAGATACGGGCATGGACATTGCAGCGATACAGGCTATTGAAATCAAAACGAAATTTTGAATTAGGCTGCTGGGGATTGGAAGGATGTTTCATTTTTAGGTTCCACTTTTGGATACATTGAGATACGAATGGATATACGGATTTTACGGATTTCACCGATTGGTACGGATTTTTTTGGAATTCCTGCTCGAAATCCAAGCAAAAAAATAAAAAAATCCGTACGAATCGGTGAAATCCGTGAAATCCGTACATCCATTCGTATCCCAATTATCCCAAAGTGTAACCTACTTTTCGCACTTGATGAAACATCCCTTTTCATCCTTCCAATCCCAAGTATCCCAATTCAAACTGCTGATACGGACGCGGTTACTAACGCATAGATGCTCCGTTTGTAAAATTAAATCTGTTAAATCTGCACTTCCTTTGCACCACCAAAATCAAATATTCTCTATATTTGTGCAGTAGTAGCAAAACGGCAAGTTTTTTGACTACTTTTCATGGATTCGGCTGCCATACTCACCCCCACCGCGCCGAAATCCCCAACTCCAATTGAGAAAACTACACATATTCGCCCGTGAATCGAATTCAGTTTTGGGCTACAATCGCTCTGATGACGTATTGTACGCTCGCACCTATATACTTGTATGCACAACACCCTTTAGAACGGGTCGATTGTGACAAACTCATTTTGTCTCTTGACCAATCGTTGTCAAAAGGCAACAAACGCGCTTTGCGCGATGTTTGCACCTTGCTTTCGGAGGATTATCCTTCGGAATGCACTGCGTCTGCACGCATGTTGCTCCATCGTTACACCTTTTTTACGCCCCGTGAATTGAATATTGACCATGCAAATCGCACAGATGCGTTGAATTTTTACTATGATAATGCTCCTAAAATCTTATTTTCAGAAGCATTACAAGCCTTTTATTGGACTCCCGTAGAGCAACAAGCCCATGATTCCCATTTCAACATTACATTTGCGCCCCTTTACACCCCAGACGAAACCAGTTTGCGGGATTTACACCAACATTGGGAAAAAGCCTTATCCTTATCAAACGGCGCGGAAAAAGCACGCGTCATGCAGCGCGTGATTCGAGACATTGGCAGTTTACAAACCAAAGAAGCATGGAATTGGTTATTAAACCTATTGAATACCAACGCATTAGGCAATCAGCCGAATGAAACGTATCAAACCATTGCAGAATCTTTGCAAGATTATACGCGGGACGAAACCCTTGCTGCATTGTTAGCTGCTTGTCACCGCGGCATTTTGACTCCTGAAACTTTAACCAATGTTTTTTTAGAATTAACCAATATTGCCATTGAGCCCGCCACTTCAAAACAATTACTGGATTCTCTACAAACCCTCGAAAACATGCGAGAATCGGGTTATGAAGCAGGTTTGCCTTTCAAAGAAGCCTTTTTTTACGAAAAAGTGGATTATTATGGAAAAATTCTATGCCGTTCCGAAACCGCCCCTTGGCTGCAACACAATGCTTTAAGAGATTTACAGGCGACCGAACATCCGCGCATGTTATTTTACATTGCTGCTCAATTGCGCTTACATCCCAATCAAAAATTCGTTTTTTTGAACCTTTTAAAAAAATTAATTCAAAAAGACATCTTGTTCAACACCGATAAGGTGGAAGATGTAAAACAATTTGTTCAATATTGGGCGCAACACGCCGAGGAATACGAATGGGATAAAGCCCGCCATTGTTTTGTCAGTCGGACTGAATTAGCGGCGCGGACGCAAAGTTATGAATCGCTTTTTCGGCGGCTCAATTCCAAAAATGACACGGCTGCAATAAACGCTTTCGTCGCCTTAACCGACGGAGAACCTTTGCTCATTACCGAAATGTCAGAACAATATCGGTCGCTTTTGCGCGCTTATAATAAAAATTTACCCGATATGCGGCATGGCTATTTAGAGCAAATGACCCTTTTAAAAGCCTATTGCAAACGCAATCACATCGATTTAACGTTGACCCCAACCTGTGATTCCTTAGTTGAAATATTAAGTTATCCATGTCGCCAAAAAGAGCGTTTTAACATTGAAAATAAACTCCTTAAACATTTAGAATTAAATGATATTACAGCATTGGAATGGTATGCTTTTTTGCATTCCAGCAATACAGAATTATCGTTTTCGTTAGGACGGGTTTTAGATTATTTTTATTCCAAAGAGTGGAAACACATCATCAATGATGTCGAACAATTGCGTTTACTGCTTAAAAAAACCGTTCTTTTTAAACAAATTGGAGCAGTGGGCGCGTGTAGTGCGTACGGCAACAAACTCCTATATGAAGACCCCAACTTTTTAAACAAACTTCAAAACCTTTTGAAAACCGAGGAAGATGAAGACATTTCCAATCAAATTCGACTTTTAAACCTGCCCGCTACGCCCGTCGTCCTTGATAAGGAAAATAAAGTATATGTCAATGATAAAATGGGTTTGTTAACCGCCTTTTTGAATGACCCAACTCCTTTTATCCATACCGATTTAAAGCTGTTGCCCATACCCAATGATTCTATTTTTGGGCGTGTAACCTCCCTCGTGCAGGAAACCAAAGACCCTACGATTCGACGCATTTTGTTTGATTACCTATCCTTGCATCCCTACGCCGAATTGGTGCCGCACCTTTTTCGGATTATTGGCGATATGCGCAAAGTTGCGTTGCCCGCAAGCGACAATGCTGTGAATAATGACAATTCAAACCCTACTTTTTCACGAGTCGATTTGCGCGTCGTAGAATTGTTAGAAGCCATTTATAACCACGATTTCGACAAAGAAGACCCCGAACAAAAAAAAGAAGCTTGGCGCAATATGTGGAAAAATGACGGACAAAACTATAAATTATGGAACAATTTGTTTTTTAAACAGCAAATGTCTTATTTAAAAACCAATGATTCGATAGGCATTACAGCCGTCAATCGAGTCGCAGCGTCCATCCATTTCACGCCGAGACATCGCACGACCGTTTTAGAATTATTGGCAAAAATCAAACCTATCGGAGAGATTCGGCAATTGCAACTCACAGAAAAAATTTCTGCTGCTAAAGAATTAAACTATTTAGCCAAATTTCGGTTTTCCCACAAAGAATTACCCCACATCGTAAAACTCATTGAGGCAAATTCCGACAAAGCCGACCAAAAATTATGGCAATTCATTCACGCACAAAGTAAAGATTACACGCTGGACCAATTAACCGATTTTTATAATAACTTATTCAAAATCAAATGGTTCAATCTATTGCTTTATGCCCCTCACGCAGGGCAAAAAGGCGAACGCGGTTTAGCTCTTTTGCAACGCAACCAGATGATTGAAACCCTCAAAGCCTTTTTGGAAAGTGGAGAAATCGTTTCCGAATATCAAGAACAAGCCTGTTTATTACACATCATGGAATTGGAAAATGTCGGCAAATCCTTATCCGAAAAATTAGAAGCCACCACCAAACTCGAAAATGTTTCGCCCGAATCCAAAGCCGCTATCCAAGAAGCCATTTTAGGACGCATCGATTATGCCGATATACCCGTCGCGGTGCGCTATTTCCACCTATTGCCCCCAGAGAAAACCGCTTTTTTATACAAAGACTTCGGATTACCCATTTTTGACCTCGATGAAAAAGACAAATACGATTTAATATTCAACGTATCTAATTTGGCAGAATCCAAAGTATATGAAATCTATTTAAAAAAATTTGGCGTGGATTTTCAAACCGCAAAAGGCGCGTTGGACTATGAAAAAATCTATGAAATCCTCAAATTTGAAATCGTCATGCCCTTTACAGGCGGCGGCGACCAACGCGATTTTTTCACTTATGGAATCATCAAACTCTTAGAATTTCAATTTAAAACCCGTTTAGGTTTCCACGAAAAACTCAATGAAAACCAAACTTTTTATACCTTCTCTGCCGCCAAACGTGCGGCGGCTTGGTTAAAATTTTTAGAAACCAAAGGATTGGTCAAGCCCGACCCTTCGATACCATCGTCGTTTAATCGCTTATTGGCAGGAGGCTAACACAAATTTACCCTTAGAGACAGCCCCGTTTTCAAGATAATATTGATTATCAATCATTTGAAATAGCGAATAGAGCTTATTAGGACTCTATTCGCTATTTTCCTAAAAAAATACTTTAAAATTAGATTTTTTGTGCTATATTTGCCATTCATTTACAAAATAGAATCAAAAAATGATTATAAATTTCAGTATTCAAAACTTTGGCTCCATTAAAGAACGACAAACGTTATCGTTTGAAGCAAAAAACGGCACAATGCTGGAAGATTATTACATCTTGCAACCGACAGCGGGTTTACGGCTTGTAAAATTAGGTTTAATTTACGGCGCGAATGCTTCAGGAAAAACCACCGTTTTAAAAGCATTAGATTTTTTAAGAAATCTTGTTTTAAATCCTGCCGACAAAAAAACAGAACGCCTTGATTTTCAACCATTTCTATTCGATAACGATACCGTTCATCAAGGAACTCAATTGACAATCGAATTTGTCCAAAACAAAATTCGATATTTTTATGAGGTTTTGTTCACTCCCAAAGCCATTCTTAAAGAAGCCCTTTATTTCCATAAACCCAATAAAGCCTTAGTATTCAGCCGATTTTCAGACACCGAAAAACAATTGACGCATATTACATTTGGCAGTAAGATTAAAAAAGATAAATCGTTTGAAACCATTCTACAAGCAAACACGCTTTGGAATAATACAGTACTCGGCGGTTTTCTTAAAACGAATATTGAACGCATCGAATTAAAGGAAGTAATAGATTGGTTTTCTACTTATTTGAATCCATTAATCCTTACAAGTACGGAATTACAACATTATATCACCCAGCAAATAGATAAAAAAGTAATTCAAAAAGAAACCCTTATTGAAATCCTTCAACAAGCCGATTTTAATATTTCAGATATAGTGATTCGTCCAAAAGAAGAGAAACAACCCGCCGAATTAAAAAATATAGCTTTTGAACACACGATTCAAGCGCAAAAATATCAATTATCATTTGAATTGGAGTCGCATGGCACACAGCGATATTATGGATTTGCAGGTTTATTAAGTTTGTTGATTCAAAACGCCGTCCTTTTTTCGATTGACGAATTAGAAGCTTCTTTGCACCCAGATTTATATTTGCATTTTTTGCTGTCCTTTTTGAAGAATGCCAAAAATTCACAAGTCGTTGCCACAACACATAATAGAGAATTGTTAAATAATAAAGACCTTTTCAGAAACGATGCCATTTGGTTTACCGATAAAAACGAAGTTGGTGCGACCGAATTGTATTCCTTAGCGGATTTTGATAGTAAAGTAATTCGAGATACGAATAATATTTACAATGCGTATAAAGTAGGAAAATTAGGCGGCGTACCGAATTTAGGAGACCATTTTATCACCATTCTATGAAAAAAAACAAAGTCGTCAAACCTGTATTTGCCTTATTAGTGGATGGTGAATGCGAATTTTGGTACTTTCAGCTGTTGAAACGCAATGAACGTGCCTTACGAGTGGATTTGAAACCCGAAATTCCGCAAAAAAAGAAGTTGGAAGATCAATTTAAAAAAATAGTGGAATATTCAAGCGATTATGATAAAGTTTTTTGGGTGGTGGATTTTGATGTCTTGATAAGTGAAAGCCGAGTCGCTGCAAAAGGCAAGCAAACCGCTTTACAAGCATTTAAAGGTTATTACCATCATTTGAACAAACATTATAAAAATGTCGTCATTTTAATCAATAATCCGTGTTTTGAATTTTGGATTTTATTACATTTCGAAGCTACTGGAAAGTGTTTTGAAACGTGTGAAGAAGCTGCCAAAAAACTATTGAAATATCTGCCCGATTATGAGAAAACTGAAAAATATTACACGAAATGGAATCACGACCTTTATTTAAAACTGAAGCCTAATCTTAAAAAGGCTCTTGAAAATGCTCAAAACTTAGGTACATTTGATTTTGAAAATCCTACGGCAGCTCTGGCAGAAATGTATCTTTTTTTTGAAAATAAAGATATTCAATGATTTATAATCATCAACGGTTCTACAAGGAGTAATCTTGTAGAACCGTTTTATTTACAAATTGTTCCACGAAGTTTTTACGAAATGGATTTGCAAAACTTTTTTAGGGGTAGTTTGTTTTGAAGTTTTAATTAAAAAGCAACTATGACAAACGATACTACACCGAAAAAAACGACCTTAACGGCGGACGAAATCAATTTACATCAAATTGATGACAAAATTTTCAAAGCAACGATGCAAAATAAAGAGGCAGATCAAAAAATATTTTTCGATTGGATAAACAGCATTCGGGAACGATTTGTTATGACGTTGCAAATGGAAGATAGCGAAATGGACAAAATTAGTTTATTGCAAGAATTTCAAAATGCTTACAAAGATTTAAAACGAACAGTTTCAGATTTAGCAAGTTTTGAAGCGTTGTTAGGTAATAAATTAAAAACGGATCGTTTGGAGCATTCTATCAGCTCCACCAAGATAGAATTAGTTAACAGTCAACAAGGTAAGACTCCTTTAATTAATTGGAAAGACCATTATTCATTTATTTTAGTAGGCGGTCAATCGTTAGATAGAGGTTTTACCGTTGAAGGTTTGACGGTAACTTATATGCCTCGTTCTGTTGGCGTTGGCACAGTAGATACAATACAACAAAGAGCCAGATTTTTTGGCAGGATTCTTAAGAAAGAACCCGCCTAAGTTCGGGAAAATTGAAAATTTTCCCGAACTTTTTGAAAAAGAATCGCCTTTTTACTTTGTGGGTAAGGGACAGGGTTTCAAACCTTCCAAACGGTATTTACAATGATAATTTAAAATACCTAATGCTTCGGATTTACCAAAGTAAAACCTGCTTGAATTTTGCGCGAATGAATCCCAATTCGTGCCGCTTCAGAATGCGTCCAAGTGTATGCAATAGCATTTTCCTTTCCTTCCTCATACACCGCTAATTTCAAAACAGCAATACTTTTTTTATACATAACTTGCGACAATTCAATACTATACGGCGTTACAGTGCCATTAGGTAAGACCACCCGCTTTTTCCAACCTTGGTCGTGCAACCGAAGATTGCCTACAAATTCATATTTTTCATCTTTCTCTTCTTGCTTTATCGCAAACCAACCTTTAAATGGTTTACAACGCATCAATTTATTATGAATTTTTTTAAGATTGTCAAAAACGGGTTTACTATTTTCCCCTGCCGACGCATCCCGTATCCATAAAGCATCCTTTGTCAATTGTAAACTATCCTCCTTCACTTGCCCACCTTGCGCTTGTTCAATAGCGAAATGACAAGTATTGCTTTTCATATAACCCAAAAAACCATCCTTTTTGCGTTTCCAAAAAATAGTACATTCATTTGCGCTATCAAAGTCTTTTAGTTTTAAGTCTTTTAAAATCAATGGATTATGTTCAACACGGCTATAAGTTTTTTCGTTTTTGAAGGTAAAAATATCTAATCGAATGGCTTTTTCCTTTTTATCGGGCGAAAAACGATAGATACGCATTCGACCCATTTTAGCCGTATCGCCATCTCTATATTGTTTTACAACTAAAAGGTTTTGTCCCAAAGCAGGGATTTCAGTAGGCGTAAAAATAGAATGAATGTGTTCATGTCGCAAAGAATCGGGCAATTTGTCCTCTTTTTCCTGCCAAACTTGTTGGAAATTGTCAAATTCGCCAGTAAGTTGTTTTAACAATGATTTTACATCACTCATACTGCTTTGTGCATGCGTCATGTAAACAAATAAGGATAAAAAAATGCTGAAAATAGGTTGTTTCATCGTTTTGCTTTATTAGAAATAATTACGAAAACGGCGCAAATTCGGTTAATTTTTGTGAAAAACGAAATTAAATTGCAAAAAATGTGCGTTAAGTTGTTACTCAACGCACATTTTTTGCCAATCTTTCAGCAAGAAGTCATTAATCCTTTGAAAGTTTCGATAATAACCTCAAAATTTCCAAATATAACCAAACCAAAGTCACTAATAAACCCATTGCGGAATACCATTCCATATATTTAGGCGCGCCATAATGCGCTCCTTTTTCAAAATTGTCAAAATCCAACAATAAGTTCAAAGAGGCAATTGCGACGATAAACAAACTGATGCCAATACCCACTGCCCCTGCGGAATGCAACAAAGGCATTTGAATATGAAATAACCTTAATTTGGTGTCGGTAACACCTATCTAATTCGTTGATTATTAACAAATTAGATAGGTGTTTTTGGGAAAAAGCTTTTTTTACATTATGATAAATCGCAATAAAAAAAACCACTTGCTTCAAAAAACAAGTG
>JBDKKX010000087.1:0-13477 GCA_039795795.1 Bacteroidota bacterium
GGATTCGTCATGTCGGCAGCTTTGGACAGTAAGTCGGGAAAAAGCGCGTTGAATATCACATAACTATCAAAAGCCCTTTTGGTCTGCTCGTAAGGCGGCGAGGAAAGCGGGCAAAGTGCCATCGCGCCATTGTAAATTTTGGGATATTTTTCTAAGGACGCAATCGTAATACCGCCGCCCATCGAATGCCCCGTGATAAAAGTGCTATCCGTTTTGCCATATTTTTTAACAAAATGTTGGCGCAATGCCTCCGTATCATCCACACCTTCGGGAAATGCCCAGCCGCGAAGCCGATACGCAGACCGCGCTACGGCAAATCCGCGCTCCAAAAACACGGGCGCAATGGCTAATGGGTTCTGAAAATTGGGCGGAGTCGAAGGCGCGTCGTAACCATGCGCGTACAAAATCAGTTTTTTATTCCAATTTGCAGGCATTTGGATTTCGTAAGCAGCACCATTGAGGGTGCCTGTGTCGCGTTGCGGCGTTTGCGCGGAAAGGCTGTTGACCACAGCACATCCGAAAAGCAGTAAAAAGAATTTTTTCATGAATGCTTTCGTTGAAAAGAAAAATCAAGATACGTTAAAACAGGGTGAAGATACAAAATGTAGCGAATAATACATAATTTTTAAATACATTGTGATACCAATTGGAACGCGGAGGACGCGGATGGGACGGATTTACACGGATTTTTTTGAATTCATGCTAGATTTTAAGCAAAAATTCAAAAAAAATCCGTGTAAATCCGTCCAATCCGCGTCCTCCGCGTTCCAATTCGCTCTACATCTTTTAATTGAACCGATTTTCAACAGGCATATCTGCAATCACCGCAAGCGCGTCGCTCTGATGTTTGAGAATGCTGCTCCACAACGCCTCCGCAGGGAATTTATGAAGATAATTTTTATCCATTGCTGCAACAATCCAAGTTTTTTCGTCAAATTCGCCTTTCAATTGCCCCGCGTCCCAACCCGAATAGCCTACAAAAAACCGAACTTCGTCTTTCGGCAACAATTTAGAGGTTAATAAAAATTTTAATTGTTCAAAATTGCCGCCCCACCAGAGTTTTTCGCCGATTAAAACACTGTCATCCACCAAGTCGCCCGCGCTGTGGATGAAATGCAACGTACTTGTGGCAACGGGACCACCATAATATAAGGGCAAATCCACCTCAGGCAAAGGGGCAAACTGATGCACAAGCACGTCCTCCAAAGGGCGATTGAGGATGAAACCAATCGTACCCCAAGATTGGTGTTGCGTCAGCAGAATCACCGCCCGACGAAAATAGGGGTCGTCCAAAAACGGTTCTGCCAATAATAATTTGCCCGATTCGACGGTTTCGTAAGTTGTCATAAAAAACAATGCTTTTGATTCAAAGGCAAATGTAACAAAAAACACTTTCTCAAAACATTTTTTTGCATAGTATTTGCTTAGTAACAAGATTTTAATAAGGTCTCGCACAAGTTCGGGAAACTTTCCAAGTTTCCCGAACTTTATGGGCGAACCAAACATCCCTTTGAACGCCTTTCACAATGAAAACTTATCAAATAATGTTGTTTTGTGGCTTTTTGCTACAAAATAACAATGCTTTTACACAAAATTTCAATTCAGACACGGTTCGACCCGCCATGACTTACAACCGTTTTGGTGCATGGATTTGGAAAATTGATTATACGGGCATGTCGCATGCGCAGCTCGCCGATAAATTAGCCGCACTTGGGGTCAAACGGGCATATATAAAGGTGTCGGATGGCAGGCACGAACCCGATAAATTCCCAGAACTTAACAATAAACACACGGTCGAAATTTATAAAAATCGAGGCATTGAGGCTTGGGCTTGGTCGTACAATTATCCCGATAATGAAGCCGCACAAGCATCCGTGCTTGCGCGGGCTGCGAAAACAGGTTATGCAGGATACGTTTTAGACCTCGAAATTGAGTTTGATGACAAGCCTGCTGCCTTGAAAAAATTAATGGTCGCTTTCGACCAAGCAAAGAAAAATGCTGTAAAACAAGGTATTATAAATAATAATTTTAAATTATATTGTACGACTTGGGGCAATCCGAGTGTACATCGCATGTCGGTCGGCATCATCGACAAATATGTGGATGCGCATCTGCCTCAAACGTATTTGGAAGAATGGAATTACGGATTGAAAGACCCTGCGGCGGTGGTTCGCAAAGTCAACGCGGAGTATCGGCGGATGGGTGCAGTCAAACCGATTCATCACATCGCTTCTTTGCAACGCGGAACGTTGCAACCTCGTCAATTGAATGAATTTTTTGCGGCTTCAGGGGCGGAAACGTCCCTGTGGCGGGTTCCGGGACATGGGATTCCGACGCGTTTTTGGGAAATTTGGGGGAAAGTGGATTGGAATTATCGTTTTGAAAAACCAATTGAACCCGCAAAATTGCAAAATGATACTTTAAATAATATTTTACAATCGCCTACGATATCCGAATTACCCAAAATTACAAAAGGGGTGAAACCGATTTTGACAGAATTCACGGTTTTTCCGAATCCTTTTGGGAATCAAATCACGGTGCGATGCAGTCGAGTCGTGGAAAAAGACTTTTTCATCCAAATCTCGGATGGCTTGGGACAAATGGTTCATTACACGAAATTGCCTGCGGGCAATCAGGAAACAGTAATTTTCACCGCGCCTTGGCAGGGAGGAACGTATTATTTGCAAATTTTTAATATAGAGGGATTTCAACGATTTCAATTATTGAAATTGTAAGTTTCAAAAAAATTAATTTAATATACTTTAAAATACAATATTTTGTCAAAATGATTTTAATAAAATATTATTTTTATAATTGGAATAATTATTGATTTCGTAACTAAATTAGGTTAAAACAAATCATTGAACCACTACGCTTTCGTAAAAAATACTTATATTTGTATGTTCATCGAAGATAGATATGAAGTTGAAATCAGTGAAGATATTAGCTTTTTTGAATTCATTAGTGAAGGCAAACAAGGTAGTATTTACAAAATAGTACAGTATAGTCCTACAAATTTAAAAGACGTGTATAATTTGGGGTTTGGCGACAAAAATTTGCAAACAGGACAAATTGATGATAAAATCATTACGGATAATGGAGATAGCGAAAAAGTCTTAGCTACGGTTGGCGCAACTGTCTATGCTTTCGTAACCCAGCATCCCAAAGCATATATTGTTATTACAGGAAATTCTGCTGCGCGCACTCGTTTATATCGGATGGCGATTAATAAATATTATAATGACATTGTACAAGATTTTTATGTTTATGGATTGCTAAATGGTGTTTGGAGACCTTTCAAAGCTAATGGAAATTATAAGGCTTTTTTAATAAAAAAAATATAAAAATATGACTATCAATCAATTAAATAAATTAAAAGTACCTATATTTAAAATCAATCCACAATTAAATGAGTTGGCTGCAATCCCGATGTTCGAGGAAAAAGTAGCTATGGCAAATGAAATATTAAGAACTGTCGGGCTGCCTGACTTGCCACCGCCCGCGCCTAAACGCACCCGAAAAGTAAAAAAGAAGGTTTCTGATGCTTAAAGGAGCTCCCAAAGCCGCATCAATGCACTCGCCGAAGCAATGCTTTTTAAAGGCGATAAAGCTAATTTTTTTCTAATTTGATTCATTGCTTGCAAATCAATCGTTGTATTTGCATCGGGACGCACTTTTGCCAAAATCACGGTTTTCCAATTACTTGCCTTGACTCGAATGCTGTGGTCAGCGTATCGGGCAGGGTGGATATGCACAAAATGTTTTAAATCATTGCCCATTAATAATATCCATTCAGAACCATCTGAAACGGTTAGTTTGTAATAATTGTCATTTGCTTTTAAAAATGATTCATAAAGTGTTGATTCATAAATATTTAAAGCCATTAATTGGTTTGCAATGGCTTCAAAAAGCTGCTCCGCAGACAAATCGCCTGTGTACAAATCCATGACTGAATCCCCAATTTGTTTTAAATTGTTTTCAATTTGGGCAGGTGTTTCCTCGCGCAAAGCAGCGCGAACAGCTCCTAAATGATGCTTAAAACGGTTGAAAATGAAAGGATATTCCATAATTTTTTCTAAAAAATTATTTTTTTCTATATCTTTGTTGAATTATTTCAATCTTTAATCCAGTTATTTATATATGAAACCTTTTATAAAAATGGTTTTTTGCGTTGTTGCAACGCCTTTTTTGAGTTGCAAAATGGTGCCACTCGCGACGCACGAAGCGTTGAAAACGCAATTGGATGCTGCTAATAAGCAACTTGGCAAATGCGGAGAATCCCTGAACGAGTACATGAACAAAGTGAATGCTTGTGAACAAAGCAAAACCAAACTTCAAGGCGAACTGCAAACGACTCAAAGAACGGTTCAAATCCGAGAAGAACAAATCAAGGATTTGAAAGAACAAGTCACCGATTCCCGCAGTTTGCGCGATAAGCAAGTCAATCAAGTCGGGGAATTGACGGTTTTATCGCAATCTGCGAACCAAAATGTCAAGGAAACTTTGCAACAGTTGGAAAAAAAGGATAAATATATCCATCTTTTGCAAGCTGCCAAAACAAAAGCCGATTCTATTAATTTGGCTTTGGCGATTAATTTGAAAGGCGTGTTGAGCGACGGCATTGCGGATAAAGATATTGACATCAAAGTTGATAAAACGGTTGTATTTGTAAACCTTTCAGACAAAATGCTTTATCAAAGTGGTAGTGCGTCGTTGACTCCGAAAGCACAACAGGTTTTGCAAAAAATTGCGCAAATTATTGAGTCCAGACCTGAATTGGAAGTCATGGTGGAAGGTTACACGGATAATGTGGCGATTCGCAATACGTGTATTGAGGATAATTGGGATTTGAGTGTGAAACGGGCGACTTCGGTGGTTCGGGTGTTGCAAAAAAATTATGGGATTAATCCAAATCGCTTGATTGCAGCAGGGCGCGGCGAATATAATACGTTGGCTGCCAATGATTCCGATGCAGGGCGGGCGATGAATCGGCGGACGAGGATTATTATTTTGCCGAAATTAGACCAGTTTTATGATTTGTTGAATCCGAATAATGTGCCAAAATAGTACACCTAACAGGTTTTTAAAACCTGTTAGGTGTTACACCTAACAGGTTTTAAAAACCTGTCAGGTGTAACACCTAACAGGTTTTAAAAACCTGTCAGGTGTTACACCTAACAGGTTTTAAAAACCTGTCAGGTGTGGTTTATCGCTTCACAATCTTCCGAACAATGCGTTCATTTCCCCCTATCATTTGCAAGGTATAAACACCAGTTGCCCAATTTTGAACATCTATAATTTGTTGATTATCACCAAATTGAGTCATCCAAGTATCCATTAAAACCGTCTCACCCGTCATACTACGCACCACAATTTGATACGTTTTAGCCCCCGTCGAAGTCCAATGAAGCCTCACAAAATCCGTTGCAGGATTCGGAAAAATTTGCAAAGATTGAAGCATATTCAAATCATTCGTAGCCGTCACACTACCATTTAAGTTGGTACTGCCGCCATTTCCGCCCAAACCACCGCCCAATCGACCCGTCGTATCTTGGTAAAATTTCGCTACTGCATTCGCCGCGCCATCGCCGCGCATCCCTTGTCCCCCATTCGTCGCCACACCCGAAGCATAAAAAACCACCGTCCCAGCACCATTCGCAGGAGCGCGCCACCGCACATCAAAAATATTAGAAGTACTCGCCCCCTGATTGTTTTCCGCATACATGCGACCATTGGCAATCGTCGAAATCTTCACATTCGCAGGTTGTGAAGTCAAAGCGTTGCCGTAGAGGAAACCTTTTACATTGGAATTATTACTTTCTTTAATATCAATCATCTGAAAACCATACGCATACGGCGAACCCGTAGTCGCTCGAAGGCTGGCACGAACACGATATAATTTTCCGGGCATATATTTAGTGACCTCATTACCAAGAGAATCGATGAATTTAATCGTCATCGTCGGCGCGAAATTATTCCCCGTGTGGCAAGTGCCGCAAGTAATAAATTGCCCTTTCGCATCCGCTTCGTCGCCCGGCGCGGCAGTATTCCCCTTGCCCCATTGCGCCGCCATGCCCAAAGAATTGCTCATCAATGTTGCGCCCAGCGCGATAAAACCAAAAAAAGTGTAAATAGTTCCAAATTTCATAGGAAAATATCAGTTCGTTTGTTGAATCGCAAGCAATTGATTTTCATGGCATTATGCATTCGATTCGGTCGTTTTTTGTTGAAAAAGGGTTAAAATAGTGGGGGGGAATTAAGCGGATTGCTAAAAGTAAAGCTACATGATTTTGCTTCGTTTGTTTGGGTTAAATGGATTCGATTCTGCTTGCTATAATCCAAATAGCGTACCAACTTTCTGGTATGCTCCTTCGTGGATAGGATGAATTGGAACGCGGATGACACGGATTGTAGCGGGCTTACACCGATTTTTTGTATTTTGCTTCGGATTTCGAGCATGGATTCAAAAAAAAATCCATGCAAATCTGCTAAAATCCGTGTTCCCTGCGTTTCCATCGGAGCGTACAATTTAATTTACAGTGTCATTCAAAACGGGGGGGTACACCACCCTAAGGGCTAAGGGTAGTGGTTCGTACCGAAATTTTTTTAATAAATTTTCTCACATAGACAGTACGATTATTTGATTTTTTTCTCTAAAATCACAAGTCGTTGTTCAATTTGCTCTAAAAATACCCAAAGATCGGTCACATTACGACTTCTTTTTTGATAATCTACGCTGGATTCCGCCACACCTTGTGCGGATTCCTCTCGAAAAATAGGTTGCTCTGGCACGTCTAACCGTTCGACGCGTTCCAGACAAAGGCGGCGGGCACTCAAACCTGTTAATTTTTCCATTTTAAAAATAAACCATATATCAGGCTCATTGCGCCCACTTTCATACGACTGATAAACAGGGCGTGTGACCTCAAAAATATCCCCCATATCCGCTTGAGTTCGCCGCCATTGCAATCGAATGGTTTTTAAATTTTCTGACAATTCAGACATATTTTATAAAAAACAATTGTTATATTTAAGTTATTAATTTTAAATGCATTGTAAAAATAGTTTTTTGGGATTGAAATTTAAAATAACTAAATCTTACCTTAAATTTCAATGCGTTACAGAACATATTAATTTTGTTTTAAAATAAGCCTTTTTAAGAATTCACACTAATTTTGATGAAAAAAAGCATAAAAATTGTATTTTCTAACAGGATACATGTTAAAAAAAGGTTACTTTGGGAGCGTATTGAGTGGAAAAGTGGGATTGAGAAAGTTGAATTGTCAATTGCAAGATTCAACTGTTTTGGTTGAAGATTTGATTATCAAAAATAACAATTTGCAGCACTGATTTTGGAACGCTTGACGGGTTTAAATGTTTCTGGAATCTTTTTTTTTGCATAAATTGCCGTTTTTTTAAAAAATATGATAATAATATGCAATATACGATTCAACAATTGATACAGCGTCAAGCAGGCGATGAAAAATTAAACTTTTTGTTTTTTTGGGGACATCGCCCTGCGCGAGATGGGCGCGTGACGCAATCTTGTTTCAGTCAATGGTGGGCGGAAGATCCGTTTGAAGTCGAGGGAATCCGCTATCAAACGGCAGAACATTGGATGATGGCGGAAAAAGCGCGACTGTTTGGAGATGGATACCATGAAAATTTGATTATCAAGGCGACTTCGGCTGGCGCAGCAAAAGCATTAGGACGCAAAATTCGGAATTTTGATGATGAAATTTGGAATAAAGCCAAATTTAATATTGTAAAAATGGGCAATATTCATAAATTTCAACAACCTAATTTAGCAGATTTTCTGTTGGCAACAGGAGATAAAATTTTGGTGGAAGCGAGTCCTGTGGATAGGATTTGGGGCATTGGTTTGGAGGCGGCGCATCCTGCTGCGCCTTTTCCGAAAGATTGGCGCGGAGAAAATTTGCTTGGTTTTGCGTTGATGGAAGTTCGGGATGATTTGTTAGCGCATCAAAAATAAATTGAATTGCAATTTTTAATAACAAAATGATATAAAAAACGATTAAAAGTTTCGGAAAGTGACAAATTTTTCCGAAACTTACTCATGTCGATACCACATCAAAATCCCACCGAACAGGGTTATCAAACCCGTCAAAACGCTCGCCATGCGGATAGAATAGTGGATATGCCGCACAAAAAGCAGGATATCCTCCTGTTGTTCGGGATATTTTGGCAAAATTTCGCTTGCCATCTTCTCTTTATTGAAAATGTGCGCCGCACCAAATTCGACCCGCGCCCGCACCAATCGCCCATACACTTTAAAAACTTTGAATCGAAAATAGACATTCAAAAAAAGCATCGCAATAAAAATTCCGATTACGATGGAAATCAGTAAGATATACATATTTAATTATTTGATTTATTAAAATAATTAGAAAAGTAATGCAAAGTTACATTTTTTTGAATTTTAGAGCGATTGGAATTGAGATTAAATGGGATTTTTTTTGGATTAAATGGGATTGATTTTTGAGATTTTTAAGATTATCCTAAAAAATTCCAAAAATCAATCCTATTTAATCCAAAAAAATCTCATTTAATCCAAATTCAAAGAATTTATCTTGAAAATAAACGAATTCGTCGTAATTTGCCCGCGAAAGCAAACTATTTAAACCAAGCTTTGGTTGAACCATTAAAATCATTCCAAATTTTAAAAAAAATTGCATCATGTACATACCATCCCGAAACAATCCGTTTAGCGGTGTCACTGGTTTATTCATCATTGCGGGCATTATTTTATTAGGATATTATGCCATAACTGGGTTTATCAGCCTGATTTGGTGGGCGTTTCCAATCATCGTGATTGCAACGTTAATCATTGATTATAAAATAGTTATAAATCATTTTAAAGCGATAGGTCAAGCCTTTCAACGCGATATATTGCGCGGCTTGGTGTATGCTGGTTTCACCTTTTTTGCCGCGCCAGTGGTTGCCGTTTGGTTGCTGCTTAAAGCAATTGCAAAAAAGCGATTGCAAAGCATCGGCGCGAATTTTCAAGAACAGATGAAAGACCGTTTTCAATCGGGTTTAGGCAATTATCAACAGCCTAAACAGCAATCACCTGAGTATTTTACAGAATATGAAGAGATTGAAACGACGCTTCGCCAAAGATAATTAATGGAATGATGAATGATGAATGATGAATGATGAATGATGAATGATGAATTTACAAATTCATCATTCATCATTCATCATTCATCATTCATCATTCATCATTCATCATTCCATTACTGCTCTTGAAACACCTCAATTTCATGGGTTTTGACCACCAAATCCGTGAATTTGCCTCTAAAACGAGTCGCTTTCACGATATGATTGTCAATCCAATGATAATTGCCGCCTCTCGGCTTATTCAAAAGGATGCCATGATATTTAAAACCATGTTTTTTCAACCACGTTTCCGTAATTTCCCGATGCTCGTCGGTGCGCGACGTGAAAAACGTAATGACATGACCTTCATCATACCATTTGTTTAAAATTTTAAGCGCGTCTGGGTACGGCAAACACGTTACCATCCGTTCTGGCTCTTCATTCGGCACATCATCGCAGATTGTGCCGTCAATATCAATCAAATAGTTTTTAACGCCCGCCCGCAAAATCGGACTGACATGTTGCCCCTTTGCATCAAAGGTTTCGGCTAATTTAAAACGATTTTTTTGATGGTCCATCTTTTTTTAAGTTAAATTTTAAGGAATGATGAATGATAAAGGATGAATGATGAATCCTAAATTTTGTAATAAATGGATTATCACTTTATTATAAAATTCATTATTCATCAATCATCAATCATCATTCAAATTTTTATTTGTTTAATAACCAAAGGCTTTCTCTCTTAAACGCTTCAAAAAAGGCGATGCAAAAACAAAATCTTGTAAAATCGGGTGTTTGCTTTCCAAAACTTCCGATTTATTCCCATGCCAAACCAATTCGCCTTGATACAGCAAATTGATGCAATCGCCGATTTCCATCACCGAATTCATATCGTGCGTGTTGATGATGGTCGTAATATTATTTTCAATCGTAATGCCTTGAATCAATTCGTCAATTACAATTGAGGTTTTAGGGTCTAAACCCGAATTGGGTTCGTCGCAAAATAGGTATTTTGGATTCATCACAATCGCCCGCGCAATGCCGACCCGTTTTTGCATCCCGCCCGAAAGTTCGGCAGAAAACTTTTTATGGTTCGCCCCACCGCCCAAGCTCACCCTATCCAAACACGAATCGACCCGAATCGCTTTCTCTTTTTTCGTCATCGTGGTAAACATATCCAAAGGAAATCGAATATTTTCCTCCACCGTCAGTGAGTCGAACAACGCAGAACCTTGAAATAACATCCCGATTTGCATCCGAATTGCCCTCATTTTTTTCGCGTCGAGCTGGCTGAACAGGATGTCATCGTACCAAATTTCTCCCGAAGTCGGCGTTTGTAAACCAACTAAAAGTTTTAATAAAACAGTTTTGCCCGCGCCGCTTCGACCAATCATCAGATTAGTTTTGCCAGTTTCAAAGTTGGTGGTGATACCTTTGAGTACCTCCGTCGCTCCAAAAGATTTGCGGACATTGACGGCACGAATCATATTATTTTGATAATTTAATTGTTTGCAAAATTTTATTGTAAAAACAATCTTCGTAACCCAATTTTAACATATTCTTCTTGTAACTCAATGCCGATTGAACGCCTTTTCAACGATTTTGCTACAAAAGAGGTCGTAAATGTCCCCGAAAAAGGGTCTAAAACAATATCTCCTTCGTTAGAACTCGCCTTAACGATGCGTTCCAATAAGGCAATCGGCTTTTGCGTCGGATGATTTTCATATTCGGGCATTCGGTAACGCACTCGCGCAAAATCCCAAACATTGCCTGGCACCTTTTCCGTATTATAAGGTTGTGGCGGGTCTTTTCGGTAATCTATTAATTTTCGTTTTGCACCCGTTTTCGCCTCTACTAAAATGTCTTTTGCATTGAATGTATAATCTAATTTGTTTTTTACACCATATATAATCGGTTCAAACATAGAACCATAATAGTTTTTTGCCTGTACCCCCGAACTATCATACGACCAAACAATCCTCGACAAAATGTTGATTTTATCTCGTAAAAAAAGGTCAAAATAAGGCATAAATTGCGTCGCCGTCATCACATAAAAACTGCCATTCGGTTTCAACTTATCCAAACAAAGTTGTAACCACTCATAACACCAATTTAAATAAGCCGTTTCAGTTTCCCAAGAATCCTTATGCCCATTAAAATTTTTCCCAATATTATAAGGCGGGTCTGCAAAAATCAAGTCAATAGAATGGTTAGGTATTTCGGATTGAAGTACCTGCATCGCATCGCCTTTAAAAATTTTATGTTGCGTATCGCCGAATATGCCCATTTTTATTACAATAATTTATTCATCACCGTTATAAAATAATCCGCCAATAAAATCGCCACATCACTCCGAACCACCGCCCGCGTACTCGCTTCCCCCAGTTCAATGCTGCCGCCTTTGACGTAATAGCCTTCATAACAAGAAATCGTCGTCAACAAAAACGCATATACAAACGCTTTTGCAAACATCACAATAACGTTTTTTTGAACAAAAAACGACCGCAATCCGCGTACATAATCGCCATGGGACAACAATTCTGTCGGAATCGTCGCCAAATAACCGCCGATAATGCTCACAAACGCAGATGCCGCAACCAACATCGGTATCATTAAAAGTGCTGCAATCAATTTGGGCATGATTAAAAACGCCGCCGTATTGACCCCCATGATTTCCATCGCATCAATATGTTCATGTTGTCGCATGCCACCGATTTCTGCGGTCATGTTCGAACCGACCTTGCCCGAAAGCACTAAACAGGTAAATGTGGGCGATAATTCAATGATTGCCAAGTCGCGCACGATGTAGCCAATATAATATTTGGGTATCAATTGACCGTCCAATTGCGTCGAAAACTGCACTGCCGCCACTGCGCCAATAAAAATCGAGATAAGGCAGACAATCATCAACGACCCAATACCGATATGATACATTTGACGAATCGTCTCTTTGACGTACATGCGCAAATTTTCGGGGCGCGCAATACTGGCATACATCAATTGCCAATAACGACCAAAGGTTTCAAATAAACCTAATGTGTTCTCATAGGTAGATGCTACACGCGCTGTCAAAAAGCTGCCGAAACGGTAAAAAATATCAAAACCCATAGTTGTAGTTTGTGAATGATGAAGGATAAATGATGAATGATGAATTTTTGTGATTAAATAATTAGTGGGACGCGCTGAAATTAGGATTAAATTGGATTTTTTTGGGATTAAATGGGATTGATTTTTTTAGGATTTTTAGGATTTTAATGCCACAAATCCTAAAAATCCTAAAAAAATCAATCCCATTTAATCCCAAAAAAATCCAATTTAATCCTAATTCCAACGCACCACTAATTATTTAATCACAAAAATTCATCATCCATCATGCTTCATTAATTATCTTGGTTTAGGGCGCGTCTGCTTGCTGCCTGGCGCGAAACCTCTAAAACCTTGACGATTCATTTGTGCCTGTTGCGCCTGCACTTGCGTTTTATTTTTCATCACTTGCTCCACTTGCTGCATCTGCTCCTTCAACATCGGCTCCGAAACGTTCAATACTTTCAACTTTTTGTAGTAAACTTCCGCTTCATCCCACTTGCTTTTTTGAAGTCTGAAATTCACAAGTGCCAAATAAACCATCGCTTTTTCATTATCCGAAGGCAAACCCACCGATTCCGCCATCAAATAATGTTGTTCTGCGGCAGCATAATCTTTGCGTTGACCCGCAATCCCACCTTTCAATAAATAATAATATGCCTGATTTTGAGGCAACAAATATTGGGGATACCGCGTCAAATTCAATTGCCTTTCCACCGCATCCATGTCGCCCGATTGCATAATCATCGCAGCAGATTGCACCGTTCCCATCAAAAAATAGCCTATCGACAGCGCGATACTCGCTAAAAGGAATAGGATGCCGTACCAAAACCCGAACATCGCCCACAAAATAATCCCTAAAACGAGACCACCTGCCATCAATGCGAAACGGGTGTAAATGTTAATTGTGTACATCATAATATTTTCTATTTGAATTTTAATATGCTTAAGATGGCGCAAAGTTAGGCTTTTAAATTGAAAACCGTTGCGCGACTTACCAAAATATAATTCGTCTCGGTGTCAAAGCAATAACTATGCGGAAAAACACTTTGGAAAACTAAATCATAATATAAGTTGCCAAATTTGCGCGCATCCTCCGTGTGCGCCAATAAATTAAAGAGCAAAATGCCTTCTTTTGTCAATAATGGAGCAACACTTTGTAAAAATTGGATATGTAAAAAAGGTTTAGGCACAGCCTCATCGATAAAAAGGTCGATACAAATGAGGTCAAATTGTTGCGTTTGCGGAGTAGCGTTTTGGATGTACAGGTACG
>JBDKKX010000088.1:0-13435 GCA_039795795.1 Bacteroidota bacterium
AGCGTGTGATGAAGTCGTAAATGTATTGATTCAACCCGATTTCAAACAAAAAACGGAAAATGCCTTAGAAAAAAGACATCGTGTGCCTAATGAAGATGCTCATCCGACTTTTCTCGTAATTGATTTTGGCATTTGCGAGAACGAAAATGGAGCATTAATGCCACAACTCATTGAATTACAAGGTTTTCCATCTTTATATTTTTTTCAATATACGTTGGCAAAAAAGTATCGCTGTCATTTTGACTTGCCTAAAAATAGTACGACTTACTTAAATGGATTGGATGAAGCGCATTATGTGGAAGTGCTACGGGAAGTCATTGTTGGAGATACGGCACCAGAACAAGTGGTTTTATTGGAAATTGAACCGATGAAGCAAGCAACCGTGATTGATTTCTTGGCAACGCAGAAAGCATTGGGTATCAAAATTTTATGTATTACAGAAGTCTTGAAAAAAGATAAAAAATTATATTATAAAGATGAAAATGGAAATAATATTCAAATTTTAAAAATTTATAATCGAGTCATTTTTGATGAATTAGAACGACGTAAAGATTTAAAATTGAATTTTAATTTTACAGATGAATTAGATGTAGAATGGATTGGTCATCCGAATTGGTTTTTCCGCATCAGTAAATATACGATGCCTTTTTTGAAAAGTGAATTTATACCCGAAACACATTTTTTAAAAGATTTTAAGGGACATTATCCGACGGATTTGAATAATTATGTTTTGAAACCGTTGTTTTCTTTTTCGGGACAAGGCGTTCAATTACATGTTACCAAATCCGATTTGGACAAAATTCAAGATAAGGATAATTATATTTTGCAAAAGAAGGTTCAATACAAACCTGCTTTGGCTGCTCCGAACGAACCTGTGAAAGTGGAGATTCGGATGTTATTGGTTTGGAAGAAAAATGAAGCGAAACCGCGATTGATTAATAATTTAATTCGGTTGAGCAAAGGGGAAATGATTGGAGTTCGTTACAATAAAGATAAAGATTGGGTGGGTTCGAGTGCAGGTTTTTTTTGCGATGAATCCGAAGGATGCGAATTGGGATAATTTTTTTCGTGGATAAAAAAATCAAAATAGTTATTTCAAAAATAAAACTATCTTTGCGGCATTATTGTTACTTTTACACTAAGTCATTATTTTAGCGGCTTTGAATAAAAACCTGTAAATTTCATTTCAATTTTTTTTTTAATATAGCAACCAATGGCAAAAATTAAAATCGCTATCAACGGTTTCGGACGGATTGGAAGAATTACGTTTCGTAACTTGTTGAAAAACAAAAATGTAGAAGTTGTCGCGCTCAACGATTTGACGGATAACAAAACTTTAGCCCATCTTTTAAAATATGATTCTGTACATGGCAAATTCGACGGTACGGTAGAGGCTGATGCAGAATATTTATATGTGAATGGCAAAAAAATTCGGGTTTACGAGGAAAGAGACCCTGCTAATTTGCCTTGGAAAAAGCATAAAGTAGATGTCGTGATTGAATCCACAGGTCGTTTCACGGATTCGGAAACCGCGAAAAAACATATTACAGCAGGTGCATCCAAAGTGATTATTTCCGCGCCTGGAACGGGTGATGTGAAGACGATTGTATTGGGTGTCAATGACAAAGATATTGATGCAAATGCTACTATATTTTCAAATGCGAGTTGCACGACGAACTGTTTAGCTCCGATGGTGAAGATTTTGGATGAAACTTTTGGCATTGAAAGTGGTTTTATGCAAACGATTCACGCTTATACGTCAGACCAGAATTTGCAAGATGCACCGCACCGCGATTTGCGTCGCGCACGGGCTGCGGCATATAGCATTATCCCGACGAGTACGGGTGCTGCGAAAGCCGTTGCGTTGGTGATGCCGCATTTGAAAGGCAAATTGAATGGGGGTTCGATGCGTGTACCTGTGCCAGACGGTTCGGTAACGGATTTCACGGCGGTGTTGAAAAAAGCAGCGACCGCAGAAGAAATCAATGCAGCGTTTAAAACGGCATCCGAAGGTGCGCTGAAAGGCATTTTGGAATATCAAACGGATCCGATTGTAAGTATTGACATTGTGGGCAATCAACATTCTTGCATTTTTGATGCTGCGTTGACGCTGACGATTGGCAACACGGTCAAAGTGATTGGTTGGTATGATAATGAAGCAGGTTATTCAGCGCGTTTGGCGGATTTGGCGGCGCGTGTGGGTAGCATGGAAACGAAAGAAGCATAATCGTTTAAAATATTGTAAAATAATAAAACAAAATGCGTCAATTGGTTACAATTGGCGCATTTTATTTTGCAAAATTATTTATTACGGTTCTTCAACTGCTGACGGATTATAATTTTTATTCAACTTCATTTTCAATCGCTCGCTCATAAGCAACATCGCTGGCACTAAAATAAGCGTTAAAAACGTAGCAAAGGATAATCCATAAATCATCGTCCAAGATAAGGGTCCCCAAAAGGCGACACTATCTCCGCCAAAAAAGATATGTGGGTCTAAATCGTTGAACAAGGTTACAAAATCCATATTCAAACCCACCGCTAAAGGGATTAATCCGAGGATGGTTGCTGAAGCAGTTAGTAAAACGGGAGTCATTCGCGTTCGCCCAGCTTCGATGATGGCTGCTTTCAATTCCATCCCTTGTTTTAACAGAATCTCGGTAAATTCTACCATTAAAATCCCATTCCGAACCACAATCCCCGCTAAAGCGATGATACCAATGCCCGTCATAATGATGGAAATATCCATGCGGAAAAACACAAATCCAAGCAAAACGCCGATGATACTGAAAATAATTTCACTCAAAATAATGACCATTTTGCTGATAGAATTGAATTGTATCACCAAAATAAGGATAATTAAACCAATGGAAGTCAATAATGCGCCGCCCAAAAAGCTGGTAGATTCTTTTTGGTCATCCTGCTCGCCGCCAAAACGCACTTCTACGCCATCGGGTTTATTATATGACTTAATCGCTTCTTGCACATCCGTAACAACCTTGTTAGGATTGAAACCCGTCAATACATTCGACGATAATATAACAATGCGTTTTTGATTTTTGCGCTTGATACCACCATAAGTATTGCCGTAATGCACATCCGCAATCGCGCTCATTGGCACATTTCGCAAGACTCCACCCATATTCATATCGCGGAAAATGATTTTTTGATTCATCAACGCGTTGATATTGCCGCGTTGTTCGGCTTTGAACCGCAACATGATAGGATATTCGTCATTCACATCTTTGAATTTTGAGATTTCTTTCCCAAAAACCGCATTTCGCAAACCAGAACCAATTTGCGCCGTCGAAATGCCTTCTCGATTGGCGCGTTCCCGGTCAATATCCACAATTAATTCGGGTTTATTCAAAACTAAATCTGATTTTAACTCTTCCACACCAGGAATTTGAAGCGCGTCTAAGTGCCGTTTCAAACCTGTAACCGTTTTCGACAAGATGCTAAAATCATCGCCCGTTATCTCTACGCTAATGGCTTTACCCGTCGGTGGTCCGCCTTGTTCTTGCTCCACCGCGATTTCTGCACCCGGAATGCCTTTGACAGCTTGTCGGAATTGATTCAAAAACGGCAAAGTCGATTTGCCATGTCGCTCCTCAAACGCTACAAAGGCAACCGTTACTTTTGCTTTATGCGGGCTGGCACTCAAATCGAAAGAGCGCGGGTCATTCGCGCCTACCGCGACATTCGTAATCACAGATTCCACCAATGGATTTTTCTCTCCAATCACTTTGAAAATCCGACGTTCCACTTCTTTGGCGACTGAATCGGTATAAACTTGGCTTGTTCCCACAGGCAAACTGATGTAGGTGTATGCAAAATTGGGGTCTGCGGATGGAAAAAAGACAATATTGGGCGGAAATTTCGCTACTAAAAAGAAACTAAAAAACAATAACAATACTGTTGCAACTAATAAACCCGCAGGTCGATAACCTTTTAAAAAGAAAGTCATTAAGTTGGCATAAGCGTTTTGAACCGCAGGCCATATTTTCTCTTGAAAAGTTAAAATCATCCCCGTCAAAACGAACTTATTCAGTAAATATAAGAAATAAATGAAAACTATAAAATTGCCAAAACCATGATTTTTAGTTACATAGCTCAAAATCGCTATTCCAGCAAAAACAAGGCTTGTTATCAACAATCCGCGTGTAAATTTGGACTTTTTGACCCCAGTATGATGCGGTTTCATAAACGAAACGGCAAAAACAGGGTTAATAATGTACGCAACTAACAACGAGGCAAATAAGGTTATAATCATCGTTATCGGCAGGTAAAACATGAACTTACCCACCAAACCTTGCCAAAAAGCCAACGGAAAAAATGGAGCTAAAGTCGTCAAAGTACCGCTTAAAACGGGCAAAAAGACTTCTCCTGCGGCTAATTTAGCTGCTTTTTTAATCGGCACTTTGCCATTATCGAAGATCCGATGCGTGTTCTCAATCACCACAATTGCATCATCCACCACGATTCCCAATGCCAATAAAAAGGCAAACATAACCATCATATTTAGCGAAAAATTCGCTCTGCCAAAACCATAAGTAAAAATAGCAGGTTCTACCAAAAACGCGACACACATCGAAATCGGCACAGACAAAGCTACAAAAATCGCATTCGTTACCCCCATGAAAAACATTAAAATCAACGTTACCAAGAGGAAACCAATGATAATCGTGTTTGTCAAATCGTGCAAAGTGGTTTTAGTTCGCGTGCTTTGGTCGCCCGTAATTGTGATTTTTAACCCTTTTGGAAAGGTCGTTTGCTTCATTTCGGTGCAAATTGCTCGAATATCATCGCTTGCTTTGATAAGATTCTCGCCACTGCGCTTGATAACGTTGAGCGTAATCACATTTTTGCTGTCCAAATGCGCAAAACTTTCCCGTTCTTTATGCGTATCGACCACATCCGCAATGTCGCCCACATGCACCACAGCCCCTGTACCGCCGCGAACTACAATATCGCTAATCATTCGCGGGTCTTTGTAAGTGCCTTTGACCGAAATTTGCCGTTTGACATCGCCCATATCAATCGCACCACTGGAAATCGTCATATTTTCGAGGCTAACCGCATTTTCAATGTCGCGCATCGTAATATTGTTCGCCTCCATTTTATACATATCCACATTAATTTGAATTTCACGCTCCAATGCGCCAATCAAATCCACGCGGGTAATTTCTTTCATGCCTTCGATACGGTCTTTCAACCCATCTGCATACCGTTTCAACTTGTCCAAATCGAAGTCCCCCGATAGGTTGACATTCATAATCGGCGTTTGCGAAATATCAATTTCAACGACCGTTGGTTCTTTGGGCAAATCGTTTGGCAAGTTAGAACGCGCTTTGTCAATTGCATCTTTCACTTTTTGCTTCGCCACCGAGACATCTACATTCGTGTTGAACTCCACCATCACAGATGAAAAATCTTGGATGGAATTAGAGGTGATTTTCTTTACACCCGAAATCGATTTACATTGTTTTTCAATGTGTTTGGAAACCAAACTCTCCATATTTTCAGGCGAAGTCCCCGGATAAATCGTATTGACCATCATTTGCGGGAAAATCACTTCGGGATATTGCTCTTTGGGCATATTCACATACGCCGAACCGCCTGCCAATAAAATGAAAATCGTTAATAAATAAATACTGGTACGATTATCAATTGACCAACTCGCAGGACCAAATTCTTTTATTTTATCAAGCATAAACTTTTTTTTATTATTTTTAATTTAAGTTTGTGGTGCGCTGGAATTAGGATTAAATGGGATTTTTGGGGGATTAAATGGGATTGATTTTTAGGATTTGTAAGATTATAACCCTAAAAGTTTTATAAATTTTAAAAATCAATAGGATTTATAAGGTTATAACCCTAAAAATTTTATAAATTCTAAAAATCAATAGGATTTATAAGGTTATAACCCTAAAAATTTTATAAATTTTAAAAATCAATAGGATTTATAAGGCTATAACCCTAAAAATCTTATAAATCCTAAAAAAATCAATCCTATTTAATCCCAAAAAAATCCCATTTAATCCTAATTCCAACCGCCCGCGCTACAAATTAATCAAATCGCCATCATTCAAATCATTATAACCCGTTACAATCAATTGGTCTCCCGTTTTAAGACCACTCAAAATCTCCGCTTGGTCTTTGTACAAACGACCAATTTTAATCATTGCCCGCTTTGCAAACCACTTATCGCCCGTTTTTTCAGCGATTAAAACGAAATCCCCTGCATCCGCCTTTTGCAACAAATTGATAGGAACAATAAACGCATTAGAATTACTATAATCCGTAACCTTAATGATACTCAACATATTCGGCAACAATCCCGCCATCGAACTCACAGGTACTTCCACTTTAAAAGTCCGATTCATCGGATTCACTGCATTACCAATATATTTAATACTCCCCGAAACATCTTTATTCAAATCAGGAAAATGAATGGTTACATTATTGCCCGTGCGCACTTTTCCAGCGTAACTTTCAGGCACATCCGCCTTGACTTTTAGTTTAGAGAGATTCACAATCTTCGCTAAAGGTACTCCAGGAGCCGCCGTTTGACCAATTTTCATCGCCACTTCATCCACCACACCCGAAATTGCCGCTTTCACTTTATACATCTCACGCGTTTCTTGAAGCGTACTCATTGTTTTTTCGAGTGCCTCTTTATTATTCTTAGCGGTTAAAAACTGGATTTCAGAACCAATACTTTGTTTCCAAAGCGATTCTTGTTTTTGAAACACTTCATTTGCCAATTCCCACCGTTTCTGAACTTCTGCAACGTTATTTTGCAAAATGGCATCATCAATCTCAGCAACCACATCGCCCGCGCTCACTTTATCACCGACTTTAATATTCACCCGAATCAAAGAACCCGGTACTTTTGCATTCACAAACACCTCATCATCTGCGATAATTGCCCCCGGAAGCTCAATAAAATGATTAAAGGTCTGCTGTTTTGCCTCTGCGAAAGTGACCGTTCTGGATTTTTGCACCACTTTCGTCGAATCAGAAGTCGAAAGTTCCTTTTCCAAAGCCGTAATTTCACCCGCAATTTGCGTTTGTTTTTTACGCAATTCCGCAAGTTGAGCCTTTTTATCTAACTTCTTTTCACCACCGCCACACGCCGTTAAGAAAAGCGTTAACATCAAAAAAATGGAAATATTTTTCATTATTTAAATAAATATAATTTTTAAGGAATTGATTTTCAATAAATTACTTACCGAGTGCTTTTTGCAACGCTTTTTGAGCCACTAATAAATCATATTGCGCCTGCCGCAAATTTTGTTGCGACTGATACAATTGCTGCTCCGAAACCACCACTTCAAGACTACTGCCCAAACCTTCTTTATATTTTGTCTGCGTCGTTTTATAAATGCGTTCGGCTAAGGCAATATTTTTTTGTTGACTTGCAACCCTTTTTTGGGCGGTTTGAATTTGAATTCGAGCATTCAAATTTTGCAATTGAATGGCTCTTTCCAAATCATTTTTTTGCAATTTCAACTGCTCTAAAACCAATTGAGCCCGTTCAATTTTATACTTTTTTTCTCGATTATCCCAAATATTATAAGTTGCCTTAATGCCAATCACCGATGAAGGTAAAAATTTCGTGCTACCCGCCGTGAAATAATTATTAGCCGTAATATTTTCTTGTAAATTTGCAAAGGCGGAAACCGTTGGCAAATACGCCGCTTTATTCACTTCTACATTCAATTCATTCATGGCGTAAGTCATTTCCAAAAATTTATACATCGCATGATTATTGAAATCGACTTGCTCCTCCAAATTCACGTTTGCCTGCAACAATGTATTTACATCATCCGCCACTTCCAATGGCTTATCCAAAGGATATTGAATTACCATCTTTAAACCATTGAGAATCAATTCTTTTTGCCTATCTAAATTCTCTCTTTCCACTTTCAAATTCGCCAAAGACAATTCTAATCTATCCACATCCAATTGTTCCGAAAAGCCCGCTTTCTGAATGGCGGAACTTTCTTTCAACAATTTTTCGATATTACTAATATTATTGTCTAAGGTTTTCATGCCTTCCGTCACGAGCAGCGCGGGCAAATAAACATCCATAACTTGATTGCGCACCTCCGTTTTCTTGACAGCAACCTGTGCTTCTACAAACTTTCTATATGTTTTTGCCGCCTTCACCGCTACATTATAACTGCCACTATACACCAATTGACTCGCCGTCACGCCCGCAGTCAAACTATTGCGCTGCAAAAAACTCCCCTCAAAAAAACCACCCGAACCCGCAGGAAAACCAATCGGATTCCCAGTTCTGTCCTTGACCCCTTCTTTGACGAGCACCCCATAGACCGCAGGCGAAATAAAATCAGGAATCAACGTTTTAGGCGTAATCGCAAAAAATTGATAACCGACTTCCGCATTAACTTGCGGCAAACCATTCGCCAGCCGTTCTTTGACCTGCAAATCCGCATCCGTAATATTGGATTCAGCGATTTTGATACTATTCGCATGAGCCAATGCGTACTGAACGGCAGCATCCAAAGTCATACGTTCCTGCGCCTTGACCTGCCCAGTCAAGACGACACACGATGCCATCAGTAAAAATTTTGAAAAATCATTTCGTCGCATACACATCTTTTGGTTAATACTTTATTGATAATCAATGAATTACAATAGGATAAAGATAATCAATTGCTTATTTATCCGTTATCATTTTTAATCGTTCTAAACCTTTTGGCGCAAGAACGCCGTGCAAATGATAGATGATAAATTGTTTATACAAAACCGTTTTGGAATAACGGCTTAATGGAAATAAATGATCATCTAAAATACAAAGGCTTTTTGCAACATATAATTTTGCAATAATATCTGCATCTATATCCGCACGATACAAATCTTCTTGCATCCCGCGTTCAATATTTTTTTTGATAATGCCATAAATATGTTCATTGGAAGTTTTTTCCAAAATCAACCACGTTTCTCGATGATATTTTTGCAAATCATAGATAAAAGTCGAGGTCAATTGCGCCAATTCCAGCGCGACATGTTGAGCAATACTCAAAATTTCATCTACAGCGTCGGTTGCCGAATTCAAAATGGTAGCCATAATAATTTGTTCAGCCTCAAAATGTTCGACAACCATTTGCTCAATAATTTTGTTTTTGGTATCGAAATGTTGATAGAGCGTTTTTTTGGAGATGCCGAGTTCGCGGGCAATATCATCCATCGTAACGCTTTTGATGCCGTATCGTAAAAACAAAGGTTGACACCGTTTTAAAATATTTTTTTTGATATTTTCCATAATTTGGGCGTAAAATACACTCCCGTAACAATAGAAACTTTGAATAGTTTAAAAGTTTCCAAAGTTTTTTAAGTTTTTTTTAACTTTTTTTTATGAAACTAAAACCAGCTCAACTTGTCGGTTTGCCTTTTGCGATTGCCGCGTTTGTCGGTTTTTATTTGGCTTACACCAAAAGTAGTGATTATGCCTTGTATGCTGCGTTGCCGCTGATTCTGCTGTCAGTTACATTTGTGATGAGTCCGCAGATTAATTGGTGGTGGTACAAGCGAAATCCGCCTGATACATCGGCAGGTATCACGCGTTTTTTGGAAAATGTGCCGTATTATCGCCTGTTGAACCCGGATTTGAAACCCAAATTTCGGCAACGAGTGGCTTTATATATGGAAGGAAATCAATTTATGCGCCCTGCACCGCCCCAAGAGGATAATCGGACGCGTTCCGATGTGCCCGAAGATTTAAAAGCGGCGGCAGCGGCATCTGCGGTTCAATTGACGTTTGGATTAAAAGATTTTATGTTGGATAAATTTGAAAATATTATCATCTATCCACAGGCATTTCCATCGCCACAATATCCAGATAGATTGCATTTATCAGAAGTTTATGAAGAAGATGGAGTCATTATTTTTTCAGCAGACGCGCTGATTCAAGGACTTACAAATCAAAATCTTTTTAATGTGGGTTTGTACGAATATGCCAAAGCGTATCAAATCCAATATTTGAAAGCGAAACCGATTCAATGGGAAGGGCAGATTTGGGAAAAATTAGCGGCAGTCGGCGGCATGAATGAAGCCGATTTTCAGCGATTTTTAAATTTGCCAGAGATTGATATTTTTGGGGTTGCAGTGCATCATTTTTTCAAATTACCTGTGGCATTTCAGAAGGTTTTACCTGAATTATTCCAATTATTTGAAAAAATGTTTAAACAAAATCCTTTGAATGTAACCATGCCGATAGATTCAAACACATAGGAGCATAGGAAACATAGATTTTGAACACATAGGAGCATAGGAAACATAGGTTTGTACAAATCTATGTTTCCTATGCTCCTATGTGTTCAAAACCTATGTTGCCTATGTCCCTATGTGTTTAAAAAAAAGCGCAACCAGTTGATTACCAACTGATTGCGCTGCATTTGTAGTAGCCCGTACGGGAGTCGAACCCGTCTTTTAAGAATGAAAATCTCATGTCCTAACCGATAGACGAACGGGCCAGAGATTCTTTTTTCTTACACTTGTGTCGCTTGACAACTGCTTTGTTTCAAATGCGATGCAAAATTACAACTGTTTTTGGAATCTGCAAATTTTTTTTCACTTTTTTTTGAAAAAAAATGATTTTTTTTGAAATTATTTTTCTCAAAAAAAAGATTTCAAAAAAAATCATTTTTAATATATTGAATATCAATTATTTATGAAAATCATGAGTTTAACGACCAAATGGTATAATTTAAAATGGTCGCAAAACAAACCCAAGAAATATACGGCACGAGCAACCATGAAGCGAGCCGCGAAATGGGCGCAAATTGAAAAATGGTTTTTAAAATTGAAAGGTTTGATTCGACGCGAAACCTTTTTCTAAATCTTTTTTAACCAATTGATAAAAACAAATATAGAAATCTATATATTTGCATATTCGTTTCGACATTCGACACGCGTGACGTAACGAACGGACGCAATATATTGATTATCAACGTTTTTAAAATCAAGTACCCGACTCAATGGATAAAAAATGGGACATCCTCCAACAAAAGCGTGACGAAGCCAAACTCGGCGGTGGTCAAAAACGCATTGATGCGCAACATAAAAAAGGTAAATTGACGGCTCGGGAACGGGTTCATTTCCTACTTGACCCGGATAGTTTTGAGGAAATTGGTCAATTGGTGACGCATCGCAGTTCTGATTTCGGTTTAGAAAACGAGATTTATTATGGGGACGGCGTTATTACAGGTTATGGAACGGTGAATGGTCGCTTAATTTATGTTTTTGCACAAGATTTTACTGTATTTGGCGGTTCGCTTTCGGAAACGCATGCAGAAAAAATTTGCAAAATTATGGATTTAGCGATTAAAAATGGCGCGCCTTGCGTTGGTTTGAACGATTCGGGGGGAGCGCGGATTCAAGAAGGGGTTAATTCATTGGGCGGTTATGCGGATATTTTCTATCGAAATGTTTTAAGTTCGGGCGTGATTCCACAGATTTCTGCGATTATGGGACCCTGTGCGGGCGGCGCAGTGTATTCGCCTGCGATTACCGACTTTATTTTGATGGTGGAACATACGTCTTATATGTTTGTCACGGGACCGAATGTGGTTAAAACGGTGACGAACGAAGAAGTGACTTCGGAAGAACTCGGCGGCGCACATACACACGCGAGCAAATCGGGCGTGACGCACCTTACGGCAATCAATGACATTGATTGTATTGAAAAAGTAAAAAAATTATTGAGTTACATTCCTCAAAACTGTGAAGATACGACTCCAAGAGTCCCTTACACGATGAGTGATGAATATCGTCCCGATTTGTCTAAAATCGTCCCTGAAAATGCAAATCAACCGTATGATATGCGAGAAGTGATTGCAGGAATCGTTGATAATGAATCGTTTATGGAAATTCATGAGCAATATGCTGAAAATATTGTCGTTGGATTTGCGCGATTGGCGGGACGTTCGATTGGAATTGTAGCGAACCAACCGATTAGTTTAGCGGGGGTTTTGGATGTAGAAAGTTCCAAAAAAGGCGCGCGATTTGTGCGTTTTTGCGATTGTTTTAATATTCCTTTATTGGTTTTGGTGGATGTTCCCGGGTTTTTGCCCGGTACAGACCAAGAATGGCATGGCATTATTACAAATGGTGCAAAATTATTATATGCTTTTAGCGAAGCGACCGTTCCGCGTGTGACGCTGATTACGCGCAAAGCGTATGGCGGCGCGTATGATGTGATGAATTCAAAACATATTGGGGCAGATATGAACTTTGCTTGGCCCACTGCGGAAATTGCGGTGATGGGTGCAAAAGGTGCGTCGGAGATTATTTTCAAACAAGAAATATCCAAATCGGCTGACCCTGCGGCAAAATTGGCTGAAAAAGAAGCGGAATATGCTCAAAAATTTGCCAATCCGTATCGGGCAGCGAGTCGCGGTTTCATTGATGAAGTGATTCACCCTTCGGAATCGCGTCGAAAATTAATAAAAACTTATGCTATGTTGGAAAATAAAGTAGCTAAATTGCCGAAAAAGAAACATGGCAATATTCCATTGTAAAGAAAATGGAATAAAACACATTTTTGGAACACATAGGAACATCGAAGACATAGATTTTCTAAATCATTGATAATCAGTTATTTAGAAAATCTATGTCTTCGATGTTCCTATGTGTTCCAAAAATGAAACATCCCTACTCAACGTCATGTTCCAACACATCGCTCAAAATGGTGCCTTTCAATAGGCTTGAAAATACATCCGCAACGCTTTTGCCGCCCAAAATAGAAAGTGGAGACATTGAAACCGCTACTTTTTCCGCCAAAGCCCGATTGCTAAACGATTGAAGTGCTGCAATCAAATTCGGCGAAACGGCGGCAGCTTTACTAACTGTCGCATCCACTTCGGCTTTCAACTCCAATAACCGTTGTTGCAAGTGCAATTCTGCCAACGCGATTTCGACTTCTCCTTTCGATTTCACGATAGATAATTCGGTTGCATTGATTTTTTCCAAATGAGATTGGGCATTTAATTCGGCTTCCAAACTTTCTGAACGCGATTTGGCATCTGCCTCAATCCGTGCTAACGAATTTTGCAAAGTCAACTCTATTTCTTTTTTCGCCAGCGACAATGCTAAACTTTGCGTATCCGCCTTGCTTTGCATGACGCTTCGATTGATAGATTCCGTTTCAGTGGTCAATAACAAGCGTCGTTTTTCCGCACGGATGCCTAAATTTTGCGTAATCACATCTTGTTGCGCTTGAATCAACATTTTTTCAATATGAGCATCTCCTAATTTGATGTCAAAAATCTCTACGTCATAAATCCGCATATTATTCTCGGAAAACAACTTTCCAGGACGTTTATTTTGCTCATTTGGCAAACCCAAAACCGTATCTCGAATAATATTAATCCCATTCGCGTAAAAATCCATAATATTATACCGC
>JBDKKX010000089.1:0-13311 GCA_039795795.1 Bacteroidota bacterium
GTTTTTTCAGAACAAAAGTTACAAAAGAAACAAAGGAAACAAAAGCTTTTGTTCACTTTGTAACTTTTGTAACTTTTGTTCTGAAAAAACTTTTGTTTCCTTTGTAACTTTTGTAACTTTTGTTCTGAAAGGTTATAGTTTGGTTAAAGTCACAAAGATTGCAATTTTTCGATGAAAAAAAGCGTCTAAATCTCATAGATTTAGGCAACCTTTTCTAAAAAAATCTTAAATTGCACAACCCTTTCTATTATAGAAAGTTCACATTCAAAAATATTGTTATCTAAGACCCCTTGACAGGGAACAATTCACAAAATGACTTTCAAAAAAATTTCAGCGTTCACGCTCGCAGGTGCGACCGTTTTAATGGCAGCGAACTGCCCCAAACCTTCTCCCGTTCAAAAAGAAGCTGTTTTAATGCAGGCTTTTTTGAATGGGCTTGCAGGGTTGCACTTCAACCCGCAGAAATTGAATGACGATTTTTCTAAAAAAGTGTATAAACTTTATTTGGATAGAATCGATGGCGGGCGGCGTTTCCTGACGCAACCCGATGTTAATCAATTGGTTGCGTATGAAACTAAAATTGATGATGAAGCCAGTGCAGGTGATTTTGAGTTTTTCAATAAATCGTTGTTGCTCTTGGACGCAGGCATCACAAAAGCAGAAACATATTATAAGGAAGGCTTGAAACAGAACTTTGATTTCACGAAAAATGAAACGATTGAGTTGGATGGCGATAAAAAACCATATTCCAAAGATGACAACGAGCAGAAGGAAATGTGGCGCAAAATGATGAAATATGAGGTGATGACGCGCTTAACGGCTAAGTTGGAGGACAAAGAGAAGGGTAAAGCGGATGTAAAAGACAAAACGGAAGCGGCTTTGCGCGAAGATGCAGTGAAAGAAGCGACGAAATTTTATACGGATTATTTCAAAAGGATTCATAAATTGAAACGGTCAGAGCGTTTATCGACGTATATGAATGCTTTTGCGAATGTGTTTGACCCGCATACGGAGTATTTTGAGCCGATTGAAAAACAAAATTTTGATATTAATATGTCGGGTCGTTTGATTGGGATTGGGGCGCGTTTGCAAACCGACCCAGATGGCGATTTTACGAAAGTGACCGAAGTGATGACGGGCGGACCCGCTTGGAAACAAAAAGAATTGCATGATGGCGATTTGATTATGAAGGTTGCGCAGGGCGATAAAGAGCCTGTGGATGTGGCGGGCATGGAAATTAATGATGTGGTGCAGATGATTCGGGGCAAAGTCGGTACGGAAGTGCGCCTGACGGTGAAAAGAAAAGCGGATGGTACGATTAAAGTGATTCCGATTGTTCGGGAAGAGGTGATTATTGATGAAGGTTATGCGAAATCGTTGATTATCAAGGCGGACGATAAAAGTGACCGCATTGGTTATATTTGGTTGCCGCGTTTTTACGCCGATTTTGATAAGGCGGATGGACATCAATGTTCGGAAGATGTGGAAAAAGAGATTGAAAAATTGAAAAAAGAGAATATTAAAGGGATTGTGTTGGATTTGCGGAATAATGGGGGTGGTTCTTTGCGCGATGTGGTGACGATGTCGGGTTTGTTTGTGGAAAAAGGTCCGATTGTGCAGGTGAAAGATAAGGATGCGCGTCCACAAGTGTTGGAAGATATGGACGAATCGGTGCAATATGATGGACCGTTGGTGATTATGGTGAATGAATTTAGTGCGTCTGCGTCTGAAATCATGGCGGCGGCGATGCAGGATTATGGTCGTGCGGTGATTGTTGGGTCGAATACGTATGGAAAAGGGACGGTTCAACGGTTTTTTGATTTGGATAAAGCGATGCGCGGCAATGATGCGTTTAAACCGTTGGGTCAAGTGAAAGTGACGATTCAAAAATTCTTCCGGGTGAATGGCGGTTCGACGCAATTGAAAGGGGTAAAACCCGATATTTTGTTGCCTGATAATTATACGGAAATCAAGGTGGGCGAGCAGGAAAATGAGCATCCGATGGCTTGGACGCAGATTCAGCCTGTGAAATATGGTCAATCGGTGGTGGATATGAAGAAAGTTTCTAAATTGGCGGATGCGAGTGCGGCGCGGGTGAAAGCGAATGAAACGTTTAAATTGATTAGTGAAAATGCTTTACGCATTAAAAATCAAAAAGATAAGTCTTCGTACTCGTTGAATTTGAAAGAATTTAGAACGAATGAGCAAAAATTGCGCGAAACGTCTAAAAAATATGAAGAAGCGTTTAAAAAGAATGTAACGGGTTTGGTCATTGAGAATTTGCCAGTGGATGTGGCGGCGATGGCGAGCGATTCTGCTAAAATCGTCCGCAATGGCGAATGGTTGAAAGACCGCAAACGCGATGTGCATTTAGCGGAAACGTTGCAGATTATGAAAGATTTAATTTTAAACGCCAGTTTTAAAACGGCATCTAAGGATTAATTGAATTAAAATAGAAGGAATTGAAGGAATTAAGGATGGGATATGCCTTAATTCCTTCTTTCTTTTTAGAGCGATTTTATGGGTTTGAACGTTGAAATAACGGTTTTTATCGAATATGACATTCGTTTTGGTAAAAAATTCCAAACTTTGCGGGAAAATTATTGTCTATTGTGTATCTGAAAAAAATTAAAGCAGCAATATCAATGAAGTATGTATTTACATTTTTAGTCATTTTTGGAACGACAGCAGCAAATGCACAAGCTCCAAGTGGCGCGCCGCGCGGTGGTGGCGGCGGCAATATGCGCATGGGTTCGATTGGGCGCGTCTATGGAAAGCTCGTGGATGCAAGTTCTAAAGAGCCGATTGCGTATGCGTCGGTTGCCATTTATTCGTTGGCGACCAGAAAAGATAGCATTATTGGCGGCGCGCTGACGTTAGATAATGGGGATTTTAACATTGAAAGTTTGCCTTTGGGACGCATCAAAGTACGATTTAGTTTTATGGGTTTCAAGCAAAAAGACCAAATGGTGGTCTTGAACATGCCTGATAATGTGGAATTGGATATGGGCAATGTGGCAATGGAAAATACCGCGCAAAGCCTTAAAGAAGTGACTGTCAAGGCGGAAAAGAGCACCATGCAGATGAATATTGACCGAAAAGTGGTGAATGTGGATAAAAATTTGGTCGCTTCGGGCGGTACGGCAGAGGATGTTTTGAAAAATGTGCCTTCGGTAACGGTGGATATGAATGGAAAACCAAGTTTGCGGAATGCCGAAACGACGGTTTATATGGATGGTCGCCCGACGAACTTGACGTTGAATCAAATTCCAGCAGACCAGATTGACCAAGTGGAAATCATTACGAACCCGTCGGCTAAATTCGATGCAAACCTTACAGGCGGCATTTTGAATTTGGTGATGAAAAAAAATAAAAAGCCAGGTTATAATGGAGTCGTGAGTGTGGGCGCGGGTACGAGTGGGCAGCGCAATGCGATGATTGCTTTAAATATTAAACAAAGTCCGATTGGTATTTCACTCATGTATAATATCAATACGCGAGCCAGTTTGAATCAAGGATACAGCAATCGTCAATACCTTAATTTATTTGAAGACCCTTATTCGCGTCGATTGGAGCAATATTTTTTGCAACAAAATCAAAATGATTTTAGCAATACGCATCAAATGGCTCGTTTGGGTTTAGATTATTCTATTAATAATCGCAATACGTTTACGATTGCACAAATGATGGGCGGCGGCAATTTTAATGTGATGAGTGACCAAAATTTTAAAGAGATTGGGTTAAAAGACAGTTTGATAAGAACTGGATTGCGGCATTCAGAGGCTCAAAATCAATTTCGGCATGCGACTACCAGTTTGACTTGGAAACGCACTTATCCCAAAAAAGGAGAAGAATTGGTCGTAGATGGTCAATATCAACATACTACAAATTCAAATAATAATAATTTGAATACAAATAGTCAATATTATATTCCAAATGTGGCGAACAAAGATTCTTCCGATTGGCAAAAAAATATAGGGAGTGGCGAAAGTAATCATGGGCAAATGCAGGTCGATTACACGAATCCATTGAATGATAGTTCTAAATTGGAATTGGGCGCGAAAACTTTTTACCGCGAAGCGATTACGGATTTAACGGTGTATAAATCGGCGAATCCGAATGTTGCGGATAAGTTTTTGAGCAATCATTATATTTTGACGGATATGATTAATGCTTTATATGTAAATTATAGCAGTCGGTATCAAGGGATTGGTTATCAAGCGGGCATTCGTTTTGAACAATCTGCGTTTACGGGTAAATTTGTCGTTCCCGATATTGTCAAAAATGAGTTGAAGGATACGGCTTCCACTTATAATTATCCGTCTTCGCAAAATTGGTTCAAATCGTTGTTTCCAAGTTTGTATTTGTCCAAAAAATTCGATGATAGCCACGAATTACAACTCAATTTTTCTCGAAAAATCCGTCGGGCGCAACACATGGAAGTCATGGCGATTCCAATGCCGATTGACCAAAGAAGTTATCGGATTGGCAATCCTCGTTTGAAACCTGAAATGATTAACCTTGCGGAGTTAAATTATAATTTGCAATTTGGAGAAGGAAGTAATTGGTTATCAACGGTTTATGGTCGTTTGGTGGAAGATGCTATTGTGTCTTCGGTGGATACTGCTGGAAAATATATTGTCAATACATTTACAAATGCAGACCAAAAAACAGAATTGGGTTTGGATAACTCGCTTCGATATGTGGTGAATAAAAATGTAGATATTTCGTTGAGTCTCAATCTTTTCCGCTTGAAATTAGTGAGTGGTGCGTTATCAAGAGAGGGTTGGGCATATAATTCTAAAACGAATATCAATTGGAAATTGCCGAAAGACTTTACAGTACAATTGTCGGGCAATTACGAATCCGAACGCGTTTTATTGCAAGGCGTTCAACTGCCTAACTATTTTGCGGATTTTGCGGTCAAAAAAACGTTTTTCAAAGTAGCTTCTTTAACTTTTACGGTGAGCGATATTTTTGATACCCGACGAATGATTCAACATTTGACGATTGCGAATCAAGAACTTCAAATGTCGATGATGCGGCGAGATGTGCGATTTTTCAAAGTGACGTTTTCGATGCCTTTCGGCAAACCCGACGCGTCTATTTTCAAAAATCGAAAAAAACAGCAGCAACAACCGCAACAACAAGAAATGGAGTTTTAATTTAATTAGGAAACGCAAGGTCGTCGGGGTTCAAACCCCGACGACCTTATATTTTTTTTTAATAATCCGTTTATCGACAAATTAAATTATTTCAAAAAGGTTCTTTCAAAGACCGTCGCATTCCCCCTATCATCCGTCAACGTAAATTTCAACGTATGATTTCCAGCCGCCATATTTCCATCAAAACGATGGGTTAAAGTAGCGGTTTTGCCATCGAATTCTAAAAGAATCCATTTACCATCCACTTCCGCCCGATATTGCAACGAATTGGCAAGCCCAAGCGTACCGATATTATCGCTAATCTTAAAATTCATCCGCGAAGATTGACGCATATCTTCTTTAAAATCAATGGGTTGTATCGTCGGTGGCGTGTTATCTATCGTAATAAAATAGCTCCCAAACTTACCCGATTTAGCAATCAACTTGCCATCAGGACTCCAACTGCCTCCACAATTCGACACTTCCCCACTCGGACTACAATGGGCAATAATCGCTTTGGAACGCAACGAATCGGGTAAATTTTTCGGTTTAATGCCAATTTCAAACATTTTATGCAAAGGCGTTTTGGCATCATGCACCCGATGCACCCGCGAATACATCCCATACGACCCATCTTGATTGGAATCATATTTCAAATATAAATCTTCATACAACGCATCTTTTGGAAAGTACAAATGAAAACCATCCGTTTTCACCACATTTTCTTCCTTCGATTTCAAAACGTAATTATATTGTTTATCCACTTTTTGAACCAAAGGCACTCCTTTTTTCACCCAAAAAACCAATGTGGACGCATTGCCAGCAATATCTTTTGAAACAATTGAAATTTTTGTCGGTTTGGTTTGCAAATCAATCGTACCGCTATTTACCACATTATCATACATCGAAAGTTGGTTATTTTGCAACAAAAACGTCCGATTGAAATAAGAACTATGAAACGCTTGTTCTTCATAATCCATGTGCGCATTGACATATTTGGTTTCATCAAAAGCAAAAGTTTCTGACTTGAAACGATATATTAAACTGTCATTTGCGCGTGTTTCGATAGAAAATACGCCATTATCACCAGATGCAGCATTTTGTGCGTCATACGTTTTGATACCAAAACCTGCTTTATCCGTATTAAAAGCAAGCGTATCGCCCGTAATGCCAAAAACATTTCCTTTTTTTATCAACGGAAAAGAGCGCGCATCCAACAATTCGTTTTGATTATTCAAACAATAACTCCGCATCGACAACATTTTAGGGGGCAAATTATCGGGCATATACAATCCAAAAAGCAATGGATTAATCGTTTTCTCGGTTTTGGAATCGCGGATTTCAAAATGCAAGTGCATGCCTTGTGAACCGCCCGTATTGCCCATCATCCCAATTTGTTGCCCTTTTTTGACAGGAAAACGCTCCGCCGTAAAGCGCAAATCCACCTCAAACGACTCTTTTGCATACTGTTCTGCCCGAACTGCTTCTGCCAAAGGCGTAATCAACTTGTCCAAATGCGCATACGTCGTGCTATAACCATTGGGATGCTCAATATAAATCGCATTGCCATAACCGCCCGCTTTGATGCCGATGCGACTCACAAAACCATCTGCGGCTGCAAAAATAGGTTCTGTCACCCCTTTTTTAGCGGGTTTGATGTCGAGTCCCGCATGAAAATGATTCGGACGCAATTCTCCAAAATTGCCCGAAAGCACCACAGCATGGCTAACAGGCATCATAAAAAAGCCTTTTGGATAATCCACAACAGGTGGAAACGGCAAAAACGCAGTCGCAAACCACCAAAAAATGGTTAAAATGACGGAGAGGAGTTTGTTTGTCATCTTATTTGATAGATAGTTGATTTAAATTTTGCGTAAAATTATTACTTTTGTGCTTTAAAATCAAAATTAAAAAATAAAAATGCCACCCATTCAATTATCGTCTTCATGGACGTTGATCTTAAAAATATTTTTGCCCATTTTATACATTGCATTTTTTGGCACCTTTGTTCTGGTCGTCTGGTTTACACAAAAAATTCCTGCCTCCATTTCAGGCAATTCTTTTCGGATTACCTTGACCATCATCTTACTGGTTGGATTATTTTTGTTTTACAAGACGGTTTTCCGTTTGCATCGCTTGGACATCGACGACACCTATATATATATCACGAATTATTGGACGCATCGGCGGTATTTGCGCACGGATATTGAGGGCATTACCAGCGAGAAAATTCCATTTTTCAGATTGGGTCGCTTGAAATTAAAAGGAGAAGGTTTTTTTGGAAAGGAAATTTTATTTTTGTCCAAAAAAGCACTTTTAGACCATATTCGGAATTAAGGGGGTTGGAATTCGGATTAAATGGGATTTTTTGGGGATTAAATCGGATTGATTTTTAGAATTTTTAGGATTTTAATCTCAGTACGGGACAAAAATACTTTTCGGCACAGATGGAACAGATTTCACGAGATTTTACAGATTTTTTTTGGATTTTAAGCATTGAAACTCCAAAAAAATCTGTGAAATCTCGTGGAATCTGTTCCATCTGTGATGAAAAGCTTTTTTGTCCCGTACTAAGGATTAAAATCCTAAAAATTCTAAAAATCAATCCGATTTAATCCCCAAAAAATCCCATTTAATCCGAATTCCAACGCATATATCTTACTATGAACAATCTACCAATTAAAACCTACCTATGAATCGTTTTTTTGTTTTTTTTTGCACGCTAATACCTTCTTTTTCAACTGCTCAATCATCGATTCGCATTAACCAAATGGGTTATACAACCGATGCTATCAAAGTTGCCGTTTGGGTGACAGAGGATAATGAGAGCAAAGAAAATATTAAAAAATTTGAAATCTGCGACGCATTGACCGAATTGCCCGTTTTTGAAGGCAAAAAAGTCAAAAATTTCAATGAATCTGCCCATTTCAAGGCAGGTGCGCGCTTAGATTTCTCTGAATTGCACCAATCTGGGCAATATTTCGTGCGCGTCGGCAAGACGCAATCCCCTATTTTTCAGATAAGTGATACCATTTGGAATCGAACGACTGATTTTTTATTACAAGCTATGCGGCATCAACGGTGTGGCAATAATCCGTTTTTCAAAACCAAATGTCATCGACATGGCTGTTTTGCAGTGGGGCATGAAGATCCTTTACGAGATGGTACGAATGTAGCAGTTTGGGGCGGTTGGCACAATGGAACAGATTATTTGCAATACGTAACGACGGCTGCTAACGCTGTTACGCAATTATTATTTGCATATCAACAAAATCCAAATTCGTTCAAAGACGAATATGATGCCGATGGCAATCCAAAACCCAATCTCATTCCCGACATTTTGGATGAAGCCAAATGGGGTTTAGATTGGCTTGCGTGCATGAACCCCAATCCAGAAGAAATGTATCATCAAATTGCCGATGATAGAGGACTTCAAAATATGAAAAGTCCTGATTTAGACACGATTACATATTCAACCAATAAAGGTTTGATGCGTCCTGCGTATCGGGTGACGGGCAAGCCTCAAGGCTTACTTCAATCTAAAAATCGAACGACGGGCGTTGCTTCGATTGCGGGCAAATTTGCAACTGCTTTTGGGTTGGGGAGTCAAATTTTAAAAAAGCATTATCCACAATTTGCGGATAATCTGAAAGTTAAGGCAGCATCGGCTTACCAATATGGTCAAAAGTATCAAGGCGTTTGTCAAACGGTTCCGTATCGACAATCGGCTTTTTACGAGGAAGAGAATTGGACAGATGACATGGAATTAGCGGCGGCAGTTGCATCCGATGCACAAAAACTCAAAGAAGCGATTGATTTTGGCAAAAAAGAACCTATCACACCTTGGATGAGCGCGGCGGTGACGAAACCGTATCAAGGATATCCCTTTGTGAATTTAGGACATTTTTATTTGGCAAATAGTAGTGATAGCAGTTTTTTCAAACAAAACCTTTTAAATGGAATCGATTCAATCGCCAAACGCGGCGAAAATAATCCTTTTTTAAACGGTTTCCCAACGATTCAAAATTATAATATTTGGGCTACTGCTGGATTGACGCAAATAAAATTTTGCCAAAAACTTAAAATTGCGCCTGCAAATTATGACGAATTGGAAGCGGCTTGGCGCGATGGTTTGTTTGGTTGCAATCCTTCGGGCACGAGCCTCTTGGGTTATTCTAACAATGTTGCTCAAAATCCACTTACAATTGATGAAATAGCCAGTTTTGTCTATTATTTATCCAATTTACAGCAACCCGTAGCGCAAATGCCTGTGATTTCGAGCAAAATCCGAGATAAATATGGTGCCCTTGTCCGAAAAGATACGGCTCGAATGAAAATCCATTTAATGTTCGTTGGACATGCCTTTGCAGATGGCGGTGAAACGATTATAGAAGTTTTAAAAAAGAATAATGTTAAAGCCTCTTTTTTTTTGACGGGCGATTTTTATCGTGCCAAGGCAGATTTGGTTAAAACCTTGAAAGCAGATGGACATTATTTGGGTGCGCATTCCGATAAATATTTATTGTATTGCGATTGGAAAAAAAGAGATAGTTTATTGGTTTCAAAAGCGGATTTTAGAAATGATTTAAAGCAAAATTTTATAGAAATGTCGAAATTCGGCATTTCAAAAGACCAAGCAAAGTATTTTTTGCCGCCTTTTGAATGGTATAATGCAGACATCGCAGCATGGTGTCAAGAAGCGGGTTTAGAATTAGTCCATTACACCTCTGGTACGCGCTCGAATGTGGATGCCACCACTCCAAAGGATAAAAATTATGCTGCTTCTAAAACCATTTATCGAAGTATTATGGATTATGAAATCCATAATGCTAAAGGTTTGAATGGTTTTATGCTGTTAATGCACATCGGTAGCGACCCATTGCGCACCGATAAAATGTATCCACGATTGGAACGATTGATTCAAGAATTGAAAGAAAAAGGATATTCTTTCGAGCGGTTGTGAAAATATTAAAAATAATGGGGTGGTTTAAATAATTTTGATAAATTTGCATTGAATAAGATAAAATTTATCATTCACTGTCTAAAAACAAACAAAATGAGCGATTCAACCACTAATTTCCTTATTTTTTGGCTACGGGAGCTGTCTCGGGCTGGCTGGGTAGTAAAATCGTTGGTGCGAATACGGGTTTAATAACCAATATTGGTTTAGGCATCGTTGGTGCATTTGTTGGCAACTATTTATTGGGGCATCGACTCGGTTCGGGCTTGTTGCCTTCGATTGTAACGGCTGGCATCGGTGCTGCGATAGTCCTATTTCTGTATAGTTTAATTGCGCGCCGCTTGTAAAATTCATTTTCAAAATTATTTAAATCCGTTGCAACATGCGTTAAAAACTTGCGTCAATTTGGAAAATTGACGCAAGTTAAGAGTTAAGGGAAAAATGGACGCAATTTAAGGCGCATTCGTTAATGAATCACCAGAAACCGCTTCACTTCTTTCAATGTGCCGTGTCGCAAGCGTACATGGTACGTACCTGTCCGCCAATTTTCGACATTCACGACGAACTGACCGATTTGCGCGGGCGTAAGTTCATAATTCGTCACCAACTGCCCCACTTCATTGAAAATATCCAACATCGTGGAGACTTTCTCTGCAAATTGGTAATGGATGGTGATTTCTTCCGTCGTCGGATTGGTGGCGAGCCGCCAGCCGATGTCCACTACTTTGACCAATTCTCCTTCGGAGGACGAGGGCGGTTGCACTGCTGGAACAGGCGGATTCATCGTGACCTTATTTTGAATCTCATTGCGGCTGCTATCATTGGCGGCAAGGATTTTGATACCCACCAAAGACGGAAGCATCAGACCAATTTTTTCCCCAATGCCTTGCCGAACCGTGTAACCCGCAATGGTGATTTGCTCCGCATCCGCATAAGGCTGGCGCGGGAGCATGACACTATCCCGATTGTTCGTGGTGTGAACCATGATAACCGTTACCGCCCCTGCTTTTTGGGCATTGAGTACTTGGGTACTCACATCACACGCAGGATTCATCTGCAATAAAGCCACTTTTCCTTGGACATTGGCGGAAACCTGCCCGCAGACATGCTCGGTCACCCACATGGGCACTTTGTTCCCTGCCGAATCGGGGACTTCGCGCAGTACATTGACGGTATCCAGAGAGGCAACCATCTCGGCGGTGAAGCCATCATCGGGTTTGCGCTGACCGAAGGGCATCGAATACAGCAGGAAGCGTTGGCTCGTATTGTACACCGACAACACGACCGTATCCACCCGATACGCTGGGTTTTGGGCATAGCCCACACTCGTCATCATGCAGACCGCAATGATGACCGTATATAATTTTGTCATTTTGTTTTACTCCAATTTTTTAACTGTATTAGCGACATTCCTGTAAACTAAAAAAGCAGTTAGTTTGATAAAAGTTAATTAGTAAAACGTTTTTCTAAACGTAGGTTTCCTATTACAATCTAGTAATACCTTTGTTACTATTTTATATCCCATTACTATTGAAGGAATATCAATTGGCTCAGTATATAATTCGGGTTTGCCACAGAATATTATTTGTATTGAATCTTTACCAAATAAAACAACATCAGAGATATTATGGGATTTACAAATAATAGTATCTCGTTGATTCGATGTTAAAACCACAAAATCAGGGGTAATATTAGATATTAAGCTTTTATAATACCATCCAATTGTGATGTCGGGGGTTTGAATTCTTTTCAAATACAATGGTACCGCATCTTTGGAAAAATTATCATACGTATTGCATCCCTCCAACACATAGAAATACAAGAGTGAAAATAATATGAAAATAAAAAATTTGTTTATCATAATTTTATTTTTTAGGATATTGTTGCCAATAACCGAAGTATATAAATGTTCCAGAATACCTATGTTCTCCAAAAAAAGGCCACCCCTTATTGTAACCGTTGCCACCATTTTGAGATTGGTTATAACTACCCGCTCGCTGCATTAGGGCAATGTAAAAATTTTGTTTAGGAATACCGTCAGGTTTTAGGTCTCTGGCATTTAAACCAAATGCTATGTTTCCAATTGCCCTAAGCGTTGTGATAGCTGGTATATCAGAGTCAACTCCACTAACACGCACAGCTGTATATAAAGGCATATTTGCACTTGCTTTTATATCTAAAACCTTACTATTTCCTGACATATCTTTCAATTTATTTAGAGCACTCCAATAAGTATCAGAATTTTTTAATTCATCTTTGAATACTTTGCTCAGTAATGCAATCAACGACGAAGCATCTGCACCTTTGAAATCATGACACTTTCCATTATCAGGATCGGTCAAAGTACCAGATAAGGTTAATTTGTTCAAATTAAAGGTAACACCACTTTGTGCTGCATCGAATAATAATTTTCCATTTGAATCATTAGTTGACATAAAATCTATTGGTGTAAGCGTTTGGGCAATAACACCTCCAGTTCTTTTACCTTTATCGTCAACAACATAAACTTTATTGTCTTTGTCATCATAGGCATTAACTACTGTATAAGTACCATCTTTATTTTTTCTAACATCCGTTGATTCTACGCTTTGCCCATCGGGATCAATGAATTTGATTGGATTATTCAAGGTATAATTATATTGAGACCATCTACCATACATTTCTGATAATGGGTCAACAGCACCCCACCGCGCAATGCTCGGATCATACCAACGTGCGCCATAGTCATACCACCCCAGCCCAAAATCATCATTATATTGCTTGCCATTGTAGAGGTACTTATTGTTATTGGCATTGCCGAAGCCATTCCAGTCCCCTTCCATTGCCAAGCCAAACGGGTAGTATTGATTGATTTGCACAATATCGTCTTGGGTAATGATGCCATCATTATAAGTCGGATTCTTCGCATTCGGATCCACTTTCGGCGGAGGCCATCCTTGATTCCAATCGTAATAAGGGTCTCCAAGATTCACCCCATCGCGGAAAGTAACCCGTGTATTCCCCAGATGGTCGCGCAAGACAAACTCCTGCTGATATGCCCCTTTCTCGTTTAAGACCACTGCCCCTTCCGAATGCGGCACGCGTTGTAAAATGCGGTTTTTGTATTCCACCCCATTCACATAATCCCAGGTTTCTTTCACTACGCCTGCATTGTCTTTGAGGCTTTTCTTTAATTTCGCCCCTGACGCATCGTAAACCAACTCAATA
>JBDKKX010000090.1:0-13272 GCA_039795795.1 Bacteroidota bacterium
TAGTGCGAGCCTTGAAATCGCAAGGCGCGGCATTGTAAAATATACCAAAGGCAGTTCGATTTTTCCAACCCTCCGCAGTCAGGACGAGGACACTATGTATCAATTCGGTTTAGATGTTCCTCGAGATTCAGTACGGAGCTGGAAACAAGCATTCGGACACTTTGCGGCTTCGGGATTGAGATACCGAAGGGACTTTGACCAAACGAAGTTCTTAGACAATTACCTCTTTTCGTACAAAAGTTGTATTAAAGTGTACAAAGTTGTATCAAAAGATGTGCTTTTGTTATCTTGTTAATCTGCGCATGATACTGATGCAATTAGGCGAATTACCTTTTGATATTTTGCCGCTTTGAAGTTCCATTATCACATCACAAGGATTGAACGCTACAACGAGTTTGAGATTTCGTTTTCCAATCTTCTGCTTGAGAGAGAGGTGGGGTGGATAGCGATTGCTTTTTGGGTTTGATTTTTTTGCAAAAAATCAAACCCAAAAAGCAATCGCTATCCGAAGGAATTTTCAAACTTCGAGAGCAAGTTCCAGCAGCACAAGGATTAAAATCCCATTTTTTAAAATTCAAACCCGCACCCAAACGCTTCAATTTTGCCCGCGCCAAACAATATTTTGTCCAAAAGAACGTCCTTTGAGTTCACTTCATCTTTGCGAATGCTATGGCAATACACAAAACAATTGAACTTTATTTAAGAGATTGGCTTTCCGAAAAACAAGGGTATCAAATCATCGCCGTGATCGCTTGCCTTTTTTTCGCCTGCGTCACAGTCCTCGGCATTCAAGCGCAAATGCAGTTTTCAAAACCGCTTTTGCACCCGTTGCTGCATGGCAATATAGCGATTATCGTCGTTTCCACCGTCTTCCTGACCACGATAACCCAATATTTTTGGTTGAAAAACAAGGCTTTTTGGTATTATAGCCTGTATTTATTGTGTAATCTTATCTATTTTCATTACGCCGTTTTTTTAGGCAGTGCGCAAACGCAAGCAATTCAATTAAAACAATTGAGGCAATTTCCGAGCATTATCCATTTTATATTTGGTTACAGTTTAATGGGCAGTTTTATATTATATACGTTTTTTGTGCTTCATTTCCTGCGGATTCGAGCAAATTATCCCGATTTCTACCAACGATTGAAAAGCTATACTCAATTATATTTAATCTTGCTTGGCTTATATACTTGCGTTGTTTTGTTCGTGCACGACGAATCTTTATGGCTCAATTGCTTTCAATGCCTACTCGGTTGCTGCATTCCGATTGGCGCGTACACGCTTTTCGACTGTTTCAGAACCTTGAAAGGGCGATTATCTAATATTTTTTTGACAGGTTCTGCCTGTTATTTCCTATTGTCTTCCATCGGATTCCTCTATGAAACAGCGTTTTTTTACAATTTATTAAAAAATAATTATATTCAAAACTCCGTGTTTTTCATACAAATCGGGGTAATTTTAGAAGTAATTTGTTTTTCCGCAGGCTTGTCGTATCAAATGCAATTGGTTGGCATCGAAAAACAAGCGATGGAAGCCGCTTTATTCCTCCAAAAAGTACAAGCCTTAGAATTTGAAAAGGCTTGGTTGAAAGAACAACAAAGTCGGTTGGCGGAACGCAAACGGATTATGGCGGATTTGCACGACGACGTACAAGGCACTTTGGCAGGTATTTCCATTTTTGCGGGCATCGCGCAGATGCAGCTTCAAGATAAAGAATCCAAAATAGCGACGATTCTGGAAAATATTGGGGAAAAAGCGCGTTTGATGATTGACACGATTAAACAAATTGTTCGCTCCACGAGCAATGAAAATGAACGTTTTGAAAATATTATTTGCCAAATGCAGCAATATGCCCATGATTTAGCGGCGAATCAAACCATTGTCATTGATTTTCGATTAGATAGCGATTTGAATGCGTTGAATTTGGGGTTGCAACGCAATAAAGAATTTTATTTGATTTTCAAAGAAGGTGTTTTTAATGTTTTTAAATATGCTCAAGCGACGCAGTTGAAAATCCAACTCGAAAAAAAAGAGCCTAACATGATACTTACGATTGCGGATAATGGTCAGGGGTTTGATAAAAATGCGGTTAAAGCAGGTGCGGGTTTGATTAATATGAAAAAAAGAGCGAAACTATTGGGTGGGCAATTGCATATAAAATCGCAATTAGGCGCGGGCACTACCCTTATTTTGCATTTCCCCCTCCAAAAAAAGGAACAAACTACCCAAAATGGGTAGGGCATGCCCCTTGAAATTTGCAGAACTTTGAAGAACAAATTTTTTTTATCACATTGAAGTTCAAGGATTTATATGGAAAATATCAAAGTCGCTATTGTAGAAGACAATCCGTTTTTGCGCGAAGGGTTGACGTATCTGTTGAATGACAGCATCGGTTTTCAATGCGTCGGCGCGTACCCGAATGCCGAACATATTATTGACCACATTGGGCGCGATGCCCCAGATATTGTGTTGATGGACATCGGTTTGCCGAGCAAAATGAATGGCATCGAAGCTACCAAACACTTAAAAGCGCATTTTCCGAAATTATCGATTTTGATTCAGACCGTTCGAGAAGATTCCTTTTCGATTTTCAGCGCGTTCAAAGCAGGTGCATCGGGTTATTTATTGAAAAATCTGCCGCCCAATCAATTATTGCAATCCATTCGAGCGACGTTTGAGGGGCATTTGCCGAAAATGTTGCCTCATATTGCCCAAAAGTGGATAGGTTTTGGGAACGCATTATCTATTTTTTTTGTTATCAAAAAACTTCTAATCCCGATGACAATTTAACAGTTGAATACATTAATGGTTAATTACACCAGACAGGTTTTAAAAACCTGTCCGGTGTGTAATAACTCATCTTTTGTTGCAAAAAAAATCATGGAAACTATCAAAGTTGCTATTGTGGAGGATAATCGCTTTTTGCGGGAAGGTTTAACCTCCCTTGTGAATTTTACAAACGGCTTTCAATGCGTCGGCTCTTATCCCGATGCCACCGATATTGCCTTTCACATTCGCCGCACTGCGCCGCAAGTGGTGTTAATGGACATCGATTTGCCGAGTAAAATGAATGGCATCGAAGCTACACGGCACTTAAAATCGGAATTTCCATCGCTTTCCATCTTGATTCAGACGATTTTTGAGGATGAATCCAAGATTTGCCAAGCCATTAATGCAGGTGCAGCAGGTTATGTGTTGAAAAATACGCCGCCTGCTAAATTATTGGAAGCCATCGCCGATACTGCCGCAGGCGGCGCGCCGATGACTCCTTCGATTGCCAAAAAAATGATGGACATCCTCCGCAAAGCCAAGATTTCCATTGAAGAAGCTCCAAATATCAAATGTAAATTGACTACTTGTCAACAAAAAGTGGCAGAAGGAATTGTACAAGGCAAAAGTTATAAAATGATTGCCGAAGAATTGAAAAAATCGGTCGATGCAGTGAAATTTCATTTAAAAAATATTTATGCCATTTTGGAGATTGATAATCGCTATGATTTGGCAGAAGCATTGAAAAAATAGAATTAGGATTAAATGAGGTTTTTGGGGATTAAATTGGATTGATTTTTTAGAATTTTAATGGGATGTTTCAAAAATAGGTGTAGAGCGAATGGAAACACGGATAACACGGATTTTACGAATTTACGCGGATTTTTTTGGATTTTATGCTGAAAATTCAGCATAAAATCCAAAAAAAATCCGCGTAAATTCGTAAAATCCGTGTCCTCCGTGTTCCAATTTGTACCGTAATTTTTTTTGTTCCGTACTGAGCATTAAAATCCTAAAAAATCAATCCAATTTAATCCCCAAAAATCTCATTTAATCCTAATTCTAAAACGCCCCAATTCAAATAAAAAATAGCGGACTACCCAAAGGTAGTTTTAATATAAATCATTGATAATCAATCATTTAAATACAGTTTTAAACTTCTAATCAAGGCAATAAAGTTCATTTTGCTCCAATTTTTTTTTAAAACTACACAAAACGGGTAGCGCGCAGCGTCGCAAGAGGGCATACCTTTGTATCATCAATTACAGAGAAAAAGGGCGAAACAAATTGAAGTGTTCAAAAGAAAAGTTTTTTAAACCCAATGAAAGCAAAATAAGAATTCATAATAAGTGTTTTTTTAGTATTTTATATGGTTGAATAATTTAACCATCCTTAAAACCAAATGAGAACAAATCGTTTTCCTTTCCTTTTTTGAAAGTATTGAAACAAAGGCGTTTCCGACACTGCCTTGTATAGCCCAAGCTATGCTTAAATGAGTAGGCGCAGTAGCTGAAAAGCGAATATAGTAAGCAAAAATTCATTTTTTTTATAATTAAATTCTGATTAACCATGTTAAAACAAATGATTATCGCGCTTTCATTAGTAGGCGCAACAGTTGCAGCAAATGCACAAGATGTAAAAACTTCTGTCATTCGGGGTAAGAGCCTTCCAAAAGCACCTGTTGTATTGCAAAAAACAAATGTTTTGTTACAGCCCGCAACTGTTTCATTGGACGCATCTAAGATGTCTGAAGCAGATAGTAAACGTGTTCTCGAACTGGCTGCACAATTATCGCCTCAGCAATACAATATTCAGTTGAAAAACGATAAACAATCTAAGGTTTATGGTGGGTTGGGCGCAAGCAAATTGCAACAAGTGACTTCTATAAATAGGATTGGTGTGAATGCTGCTGCGGAGAAAAATCACGTTCATTCCACGATCAAAAACTTTTTTAGTGGGATTACACAAGGTCAAGAAGTGATTGTAAATGAAATACAAGCGATTTCAGCCCGTTACAATCAGTAAGTAGCGTTTTAAAACCATATTAAACTTTAATCTTAGTAGTCTTTCACATTAATACTGTCGCGCTAACTTGCGGCAAGTTTTTAGACGCTAACTTGCGGCAAGTTTTTAGACGCTAACTTGCGGCAAGTTTTTAGACGCTAACTTGCGGCAAGTTTTAAAACTTGCCGCAAGTTTTTAGATGTTTTTTGCAAAACATCGAATCTTCATAGTAACTCGACAGTATTAATGTGAAAGACTACTTGGGAAGATTATCAAACCTTCCTAAGATTTTTCAAAAGTAAAACCAAATGCTTATGAAAACGATTCGGAATTCATTCAATATAGCTTGTTTAGTGACCATTCTATTGACTACTATAGGTGTTAATATTGTTTCTTTTATTCAGAGGCAGGTTTTAAAAATTACAACAACCTCTTTTTTCATTAATAAAGTAGATAGATGGCTTATGTTAAATGAATATGCTTTTTACTCGCCCAATATACCATCGGGTTATACTATGATTTTAACGACCAAAGATTCCAATCAGCAACTTTCATTAGTGCCTGTTGTTTTCAACTCTTTTGAAATGCAGCAAAAAATATTTTCATTTTATCACGTATTTCATCAAGATACATTAGTAAGAAATATTATGGCTAATTCCGTCGCTGCCTATTTCCTAAACCGATATCCAGCGTTAGAAAACCTTCAAATGTCTATGTTTGAATACTATCTGCCTACGATAGCAGCTTGTCAGCAAGGAGACAAACCCCGTTTAGGTCAACTTTATTATTATTCAACATTTGAACATCGAAAATATGAAAATCCTTAATTTTTTTAAAGCCCAGCAATCCTTATTTCCTTTGTTTTTGTTTAGAATCAGTATAGCACTGTTAACCTTAGTGCATCTTTTTTCTTTAAAAAATGATTATGACACATTATATAGTCAAAATGGATTTATCAGAGCCGAAGTAAACCATGCTATCATGCACGAACGAGTGCTGACGCTGCCGCGAGTGTACGAATTCCTAACAAATTATATCGTTGTAAGTGAACAACATTTTATAAATTATATTTTAACAGCATATACTATCTTATTGATTAGTTTATTGGTGGGTTTTCAAACCCGTTTAGTAGCCATTCTATGTTTCATAATACATGGTGCATTAGTTAATTCCAATTTAATACTTTGTTATGGATACGATAATTTTGCCAATAATTCTTTATTATATTGCATATTAATGCCAGTTGGATATTACAATTCAGTTGATAATTACCTTTTTAAGCGACAAAATTTAAAAAATTCTTTAATAGGTAATATTTCTATACGCGTTTTACAAATTCATTTATGCATAATTTATTTCATGTCGGGTTTAAACAAAACGTTTGGGGCGAGTTGGTACAACGGCGAAGCCATTTGGAGAGCTGTGATGCAACCGCCTTTATCACATATTGATTTTTCGTTTTTAGCAACTTATCCGTTTATTCCTATTGCGATTGGTTTTGGTACGCTCTTTATAGAACTTTCTTATCCTATTTTAATTTGGATAAAACCAGTGAATAAGTATTTTTTAGGAATGGTGGTGTTAATGCATATTGGGATTGCAGTTGCATTACAACTATGGTTTTTTGCGGGCATTATGATTCTTTGGAATCTCGTTGCTTATGCAAAATTTCCAGAACGTGTAAATATCAAAATGCCAAAGATTTATAGTACGAGGCGTTGGACTTGGGATTAAATGAAATTTTTGGGGATGTTTCTTTAGAGGTGAAAAGTAGGTTACAAATTGTGATACGAATGGATGTACGGATTTCACGGATTTCACCGATTCGTACGGATTTTTTTTGTTTTTTGCTTGGGTTTCGAGCAGGAATTCCAAAAAAATCCGTACCAATCGGTGAAATCCGTGAAATCCGTACATCCATTTGTATCGTATCGTTCGTATCGAAAGCGTTTGATTTTGCACCAAACAAGGTGTCTTGACAAAGCAAGAGGCAAGCCTTGACATTTATCCGCAGACCGCAAAATAAAATTCAAAAACACGGCGTTAAAGCAAAGTTAAATTCTAAAAATCGAGTCAGACAAGTCCTAAACAATCCAGAATCACATAAGAGAAACATTCATGAACCGAATCGGATTACTCCTTATCGCCGCGTGTATGTCGGGCTTTTCGGAAGCGAATGCCCAAGATATTCACTTTTCGCAGTTTTATCAGGCACCGTTGCAACTTAATCCTGCTTTGACAGGGGTAATGAATTGCAATCAGCGCGTTTCTGCCAATTATCGCAATCAATGGGCATCCGTATTGAGGGATAAGGCGTTCAATACAGGTAATTTTTCGTATGACCAGCGCGTGCCAGTGGGTCGATATGATTATATGGGCTTTGGCGGTTCGCTTTGGGATGACCGTGCGGGGTCGTTAGCCCTCCATTTGACGCAAATCCATGGCAATTTTTCGTATAGCAAACGCATGGGAGGCGGGCGTTATCGGAGTAGTGCGTCGTATTTGGTGATGGGGGTGGATGTCGGCATCGCGCAACGGGGCATTGATTATGCACAAGCGCGTTGGGGCAATCAAAATTTGAATGGTACGTATGACCCAAGTGCCCAAAGCGGTGAAACCACGATTTTCACGCGAGACCAGTACATTTATCCCGAAGTTGGGGCAGGTTTAATGTGGTTTTCGGTGATAGACCGCAATACCAATTGGTTTATTGGGGGCGCGTATCACCACATTAATCGGGCGAATCAATCGTTTACGGGGGATAAATTTATTGGTTTGTATAGTAAATTTACCATTCACGCGGGCGGGGAATTCCGAATGGCTGACCGTATCGGATTGATTCCGGGTGCGGTGCTTTTGTTGCAAGGTCCTTCTCTCCAGACTAATTTAGGTACCAGTTTGAAATTTTTGTTGGGCAGCACCAAGACGACGGAAGAAGCGATTCAATTTGGGCTTTGGGCGCGCTTGGTAAACAAAACGGCGGCGGATAATAAAACGTCAGGCGGGATTTTGATGGACGCGCTGATTGCTTCGACCAAATTTGATTATAATCAATTTAGTATTGGTTTTAGTTATGATTTGAATGTTTCTTCGTTGGCACCTGCGAGTCACTCGAATGGTGGTTTTGAATTTTCATTGTTGTATAAGATTTGCGGTAGAGAAAGTCGCGATGTGTATTGTCCTAATTTCTAATGAAACTTGACGCAAGTTTGAAACTTGCGTCAAGTTGTTTGTTAGTTATAACTTGACGCAAGTTTCAAACTTGCGTCAAGTTGTTTGTTAGTTATAACTTGACGCAAGTTTCAAACTTGCGTCAAGTTGTACGGTTAATTACAGATGCTCCATTTCTAACGTTAACAAAATAATATTTTCCGAATTCAATTTTGCTTGAAAGGACATTTTGTTTTGAACGACGTTGTTCGTCGTAAAAGATTGGATTTTGGAAGTATATGTTTTATAAATCTTTTCCAACGGCTCGCCTTGTTGTGCATTCCATTGAGCGAGCAAGGTTTCAATGGATTGTTCTTTTTTGGCGTATATGAAAATTAAATAATCTTTTCCCTTCGTGTCATCCAATTCAATATGCCATGCCTCATTCGGCAATATCAAAGGCGCGTTTGGATTAGACAGTTGCGCACTCATAGTTTCGTCCGCAGGAAAGATTTTGGAAACATGCCCCGTCAAATCCGAAGCCAACACATATAAATAAATCGGTTCGGAATGCTCCATTAAAATTCGATATTTCGTCCCCACCGAATAGCCTTGTACCGTTTTGTAATTGGGTTCCACTGAACGAGCAGTTTCCTTCTTTTTTTGAAAGGTTTCAATCGGCATAACCGTACCTGCTGCTAATTGGAGTTCGATAGAAGATGATAATAGATTGGTAATCAATGAATTATCTTTATTATCGGTTGGTAACGGCGCAGGCGCATCCTTCAACGCAACGCATTTATCCACCGTGAGTTCAAACGCATATTTTAAAATCGTATCTAAATCTTTATATCGAATCAACGTAAAACCTTTGTCGCCCCAATCCGTTCCCCAACTATTCATCATTTCCACCGTACCGCCTTCCAAGTCATCGTTATAGCCCACGAAACAAACGGCATGACCGCCTGTATAATGCGCCAAATCCCCAGACCAAATTTTCTTTGCATTTTTCATTGAATCATACACTTTAATTGCGGCAACGACGGGTTTTCGATTCGACAAGGCTTGTTTGATGAGGTATAATTTCTGTTGTTTGCTGTCCGATTCTTTGAACAAACTCACAAAATCAGTAATCCGAATGCCTTCGGAAAAATTTTTAGGCAAATCCTTCGGCGGCGTACAAATCTCATTGAATTGCTGCAAACGCGGAATCGCAGACACTAACTTTAAATTCGTTAAAGCATCGTCCATTTTAGCATTGGAATTACATTCGGTATCTTTTTTCGGTTTTGCATGCGCATAAACGTACATCGGCGAAGTCGCCATCGCATCGACCAACTTTCTATCTTGAATATTTTTGGAAACGGCTTCCGAAATCGTGCAAGCGGCATAGCCAATCGCCCAGCCGACACAATTGGGATAGTCTCCTTGTTGCTGCGGGGTGGGGCAATAGGCTTTTAAGGAAGTTTTGGAAAGCAAAAGCCCGCGATTTTTACTTGGATTTTTGACAAGGGTTTTCGTATGCGCGTCGTCGTCGAAATCCAAACCCGTGGAATAGCGTTTTTGAGCAGCAGCCGTTTGCAAAACGCAACTTATTAAGAGCAAATAGAATATTTTTTTCATTCAATTCGGTTTGTTTAATGCAACTTGACGCAAGTTGCAAACTTGCGTCAAGTTATAACTCGTTTTTGTTACCAAACGGGCATCCCTACGAGATTTTGTGGATAATGGACAGCGTTGAAACCCCGACAACTTATAAATCAAGACCGCACTTTTTTCTTGCTCGCGCCCAAAGTTTCAGAGGGCATAGTTTTAGACGGGGTGGATGCGGGCGGTGATTTTCTTTTTGGCATGGTATGCGGCACAGGCGCGCCCGCCTTACTCGCCATCCGCGAATCATTGAAATATTGATATTTTAAAATATCAGTCACACCTAAACGATTCTCTATCAATTGTTTAGAACTAAAAAGCATGTAACCTTTTATATCTGGAAATTGACGCAAAAAATCAATTTGATTGGGAATTTGGTCGGGTTCTGCCCATTCTGGATATTTAGTATTATTGATTTTGTATAATGCTAAACCAATATACATTTTTTTACCATAATGGTTTTTAAGCCACCATTGCACTGATTTTTTAAAATCGACTTGGGGATGACCAATGTGAAAATAGACCTCGGGTGCGATATAATCGACCCAATCGCTTTTAAGCCATTTTAATACATCTGCATACAAATCATCATAACATTGTTGTCCGCCTTTGGTATCCGAGCCATTTTTATCGGTTTCTTTGTTACGCCAAACCGCAAACGGACTTACTCCTACTTGCACCGTCGTATCAATCGATTTGACTTTTTTATAAACCGATTCCATCACTAAATTGATATTATTTCGCCGCCAATCCTTGATATTTTTAAAATTTTTACCATATTTGACAAAAGTGAGCGAATCATCAATCTCCTCATTTTGAACCCGATACGGATAATAATAATCGTCAAAGTGTATTGCATTAATATCATAATTCGCTGTCAATTCCGCAATCACGTCTAAAAAATGTTGCCGTACTTCGGGAATACCGGGATTTAATTGATATTCTTTTCCATATTTATAAACCCAATCTCGATGCGCTTTGAAGACGTGATTCGGAGCTAAATTCACCGTATCGCTATCAATCAATGCCCGAAATGGATTAATCCAAGCATGAAATTCCATTTTAGCCGCATGCGCCGTTTCGACCATAAATTGCAATAAATCAAAATTATTATCCAACCCTTTGCCCGATTTCCCAGTGATAAATTTGCTAAATGGGACGAGTTTCGAGGGATAAATCGCATCCGCACAAGGACGTACTTGTACAATGACTGCATTGATATTCAATGACTTATAAAACTGTAAAAGTTGCAACCATTCTTTTTTTAAAGCCGCAGGATTGGTTGTTTCTTTCGCAGGGAAATCTACGCGCTGAATGGTACTGACCCAAATGGCACGAAATTCTTTATCTGGAGTACTTACGAGTGCCTCTTGTTTGCCCGACTCGTGTTGTGCGACGCGCATGCCTAACTTTTTTTTAGGGACATTTTGCGGTATTTCAATCATTGGAAATGAATCTGTTAACACCGTAGGTGCAGCAGTTTCCATGAAAAAACGGCTTCCATCGGAATCGGCGACAGGGGGCAATTGGGCTATCGCGGGCGATGGAAAGAAAAAACAAAACAACAAAGTATTGATTATCAAGACTGTATGTTTGTTTAAAAGTTGTAAGATTCCTAAAACAGGTTCAAGCGTAAGCGGGAATACAGACACGGAAAAAGTAGTTTAAATTTTTATAAATATGATTCTGGCGTTGATTGTGAATTCTTCCGTGTAGGATGTCAGCGACATGCCTACACAACAAAGTTGCCTTTAAAATAGTTTTACAAGAGTGGAAAAATTAGGGAACGATGTCAAGTAACATATTAAAAAATTTGTGACACGTTTTTTGTGGAGATTGTGACATTTTAAATGAAGCGTTTTTAAGCAGAAGGATATTTTTTCGCAAGCCATTTGAATTGGCGTAGAAAATTAGGAGTTGGTATGGTTTGCATAGTTGCTTCATAGTTGTTACTAAAAAATAATTTATTCCATCGCGTTTAACACATCGTCCATGGTTGGCAATTCGATTTCGCCCCTAATATGGGCTTTCATATCCCGAAAAGATTGTGCAATATCAGCTAAATGCTCTGCTTTGGTGCGTTGTTTTTCCTCGTGGACAGCAACCACTTCAAGATTGACGGGTTGAACCAACTTTATAAGATTCAAATGTACCAAAGCATCCAAAAGATTTTGAGCGCGCGGGTCTAAAAGTTGAATGATGTATGTCATAATATAAATTTAGATGAAAAACGTTAATTCTAAACAAAGATAAGGTAAAGCGGAGAGGATGCAAAAGTTTTTTTTATTTTTCGCAAAAAAAATAAAAGATACTCATTCCATGTTTATAGTGTGCAAAAAATGATGTAAATTTGTGGTTCAATTCAACAAAAATTTCAACCAACCGCCAAAGATGAACGTTGCGAAAATAACAGAACATACGCTATTGAAGCCTGATGCGACCTCCGCGCAAATTAAATTGTTGTGCCAAGAAGCTTTGCTACACGAGTTTTATGGGGTGTGCATACCGCCCTACTTTGTGCGCGAAACGGCGCGCTCCATTAATGAACGGATGAAAATTATTACAGTCGTCGGTTTTCCGATGGGATTCTCGACGATGCCTTCCAAAGTGGAGGAAATTAAAAAGGCTTTTGACGAAGGTGGCGATGAAGTGGATGCTGTCGTCAGCATTGCGGCTGTCAAAAGTGGCAATTGGGCGTATGTCAAAACGGAACTCGAAAGTATGATGCGCGCTGTTGCCATGAAAGGTAAAGTGTTGAAACTCATTATCGAACCCAGTTTTTTGACGAACGAGGAGATTAAAAAGGTCTTGACGATTGCGACGGGGGAAGGGGTGCAATTCATCAAAACTTCGACGGGTTTTTTCGGTCATCCTACGACGGTCGAGCAAGTGAAGTTCATTCGGGCGAATTTAACACCGAAAATTAAAATTAAAGCGGCGGGCGGCATTAAAACCATAGACCAAGTGCAAAAATTGGTCGCGGCGGGGGCTGACCGCATCGGTACGTCGAGTGGCGTGCAAATGTTAACGGGCATTCTTTAAACGGAATGATGAATGATAAATGATGAATGATGAATGATAAATGATGAATTATGAATTCATCATTTATCATTCATCATTCATCATTCATCATTCATCATTCATCATTCATCATTCACTATTCATCATTGTAAAATAAAAATTATGAAAAATATCCTTTCAACCCTACTTATTGGGGTACTTTCCATTCTTTTCGCCGTCCAAACCAAGGCACAAGGCATCAGCATCAACGAAGACCCGACGATTACGCGGATGATGGAAGCGTACATCAACAACAATAAAGCGGCGCAAGTCATCTCTGGTTTTCGGATTCAACTGACCGCAACGACCGACCGCGTTAAAATGGATGGTACGGTTTCGGCTTTTAAAGCGAAATATCCAGGCGTTTTCGTGGATTGGATGCATGAGAAACCTTATTATAAGGTAAAAATTGGGGGTTTTACGTCCCGACCGAATGCAGAACGGTATTTAAAAACCATTAAATTGGATTATCCAGAAGCCTATATTGTGTCTGATAGGGTCAAATCAAGTGAATTGACCAATTAAGATTGGAGTGCGATACGCTGGAATTTGGATTAAATGGGATTTTTTTGGGATTAAATAAGATTGATTTTTAGGATTTATAAGATTAAAATTCTATGAATCCTAAAAATCAATCTT
>JBDKKX010000091.1:0-13186 GCA_039795795.1 Bacteroidota bacterium
TCTAAAAACGGCGTTCTAATCTCCCAAACGGCTTGGTTCGAGTCTTTTTGGATGCACAAACGGGGGCTCTCAATTCATATTATAATCTGTCAAAGAACTTATGTACACAGCACAGGGTCACGACCTGTCCCTACGATTTTCGCAATCCAATTTGTAACGCGTATACTTATTTTTCAAAATTATCCACTTCTAAATAAGCCGCTAACAGGGCTTTTTCACCTTCAAGACCGCCTTGTGCATTGAAATGCTCCATCCCCAAAATAAAATTTTTACCTTCCGCTTTTGACTTATGATAAATGTGTTTGAAGATGTTTTTATAATTGATTTCACCTGTTGTGGGTTCTTTGCGTCCAGGTTCGTCCCCAATTTGGAAATATCCAATTTCGTCCCAAACCAAGTCTATATGATAAATTAAACGCCCTTCATTTTTCTGCAAATGGTACATATCAAACAAGATTTTGCACGATTTCCGATGGACGGCTTTGCAAATCAGATACGCTTGAGTCGAGGTGCGCAAAAACAATTCTGGATGATCGCTCAACGATTCGAGTATCATAGTAATGCCGTGCGGCTCAAAAATATCGCAAGCAGGTCGCAATAACTCAATCGCATTTGCGGTTTGAATGTCTAAAGGCAAAGAACGCTCATAACAATCCAAGACAATTGTAATAAATTGAGCATTGATTCTTTTAGCCACTTCCACCGCTTTTTGACACTTTTTTAAAAAAATATCTTTGTATTCGGGTCTGCCTGACGTGAAAAGCGCAACTGGCGGCCAAGTATGCGGCACCATCACAAAAGTACCCATTTGCATATCCAATTTCACCAACGTTTCGCCGATTTTATCCAACATTTTAGGCGTTTGGGCGAACATGCCGATACCCATTTTAGTCTCAAATGGAATATAAGGCGCACTAAAACCACTATCTTCTAAGGCTTTAAAACCCAAATCTGCCATATATTTGAGTTGGTCTATCGGGTCTTTTCCTGCCGAATGTTCAAACAAGCCAAAATGGGGCGCATAATTTAAATTAAATGAATATTTCATCTATTTGAGTTTTTTTAGAATGTTCTTAAAAAGGGCGTGTTGTTTAGCGACCATCTCAAACGCATCAAATTCGTCCGTAAAAGCGGAACCTTCATATTCACTTGCGATATAACCCTCGTAACCGCCTTCTATAAAAACTTTAAAAATGGTTTCGTAATCAATCGAAGGTTCATCCCCGTTGGCATCAAATCCATAAAATTTGCCATGTAAGTGAATGGTTCGAGGTATAATTTCTTTCCATAACTCAATCGGTTGTCTGCCATTCATCGCAAAAGCCATGTTTAAACGACCCATTTGAGACGGTGTCGCGCCAAGTGCCGCCGTGCGTTGGTACAATTCGCCGAATTTAGCAGGAGTCGGCACGTCTTTTTGCCAGACTTCTTTGGTAATTTCAATCATTTCATCCGTCACGCCGACTTCTTTGAAACTTGTTAAAAGGGCATTCGGAATCGTTCGCATACACGTCCCCATATCGGGCACAAAACCCAAATAAGGAGAATTTATCTTTTCATACAATTCGCGCAATTCCAATACAGCAGGGTGATTCACCGCATACGGCGTGTGTAATTCCATCCCTAATTTGACATTTGCTTTTTCGGCGTAAGCCGCTAATTTGCCGATGACTTCGGATTTTGCGGTCATTTGCACCCGTAGAATGGGGAAACCTAAACGTTTTGCAGCCTCTATTTGAGGTTTAATGTATGCTACGGTTTCCTCCACGTTCAAATATTGATGTCTGCGAATCGCTACATCTACGTTACAATCCAAACAAACGGGTTCAAATTCGTATTTATCCAACAAGTTTTTTACCTCTGAAACTTGCTCATTTGTTATGTATGGAAATCCTCTAAGGCTTTGAAAACCAATGATTTCTAAGCCTGTACCCAAGTCCAACGCCCTTGTTTTGGCAATAAGGTCTTCCAAAGTGTATGCGCCAGAGTTCCATTCGTAAGCGTAGGAAAATAGGGCTCGTAACAGAGTTGAAATAATTAAACATTCCTTAACAAAGTTATACATTTTTAGCTTAACTGGCTATAAAAGTACAAGTTTAATAAAAAGGACAGAAAAAGGACAAAAAGAATTCGGATATTTTGGGGCAGCGTTCTAAATTTGCATTGAATTTAAAGAGAAAACCTTTTATGAAATCCATTCAAGTACGCCTGGAGTTCAATAATGAGAAACGGAGTCTTGCGGCGCAACATGCCGGGACGGCTCGTTATGCGTACAATTGGGGATTAGAACGCAGCCAACAAGCCTATCAAGCGTCGGGCAAACGCCCGACGGCGGTGGATTTGCATAAAGAGTGGGTGGTTTTCAAAAATACAGAAGCCACTTGGGCTCAGTCGGTTTCCAAATGCGCCCCTCAAGAAGCGTTTTGGCATTTAAATACGGCTTACCAACGGGCCTTCAAAATGAAACACGTCCGATTCCCGAAATTTAAAAAGAAAGGTCAAAGAGATAGTTTCTATTTAGAAGGCAGCATTCATTTGAAAGGCAATCGCATTAAACTGCCCCAATTCGGTTGGGTGAAGTGCAGCGAAGCATTGCCGACAGGGATTCGGGTGAAGAATGTGACGGTTTCTCGACAAGCTCATCATTGGTTTGTGAGTTTTAAAATTCCTAACTCTAAAACGGTACAAAAGCCTGAAAAACAACCCATTATAGGAGTGGATTTAGGAATAAAAACGCTTGCGACTTTCAGCGATGGACAGGTCGTCGCGAATCTCCGCCCTTATCGGCAACAAAAACGAAAGTTGCGTTTGGCGCAACGCCAAGCGAGTAAAAAATATGTCTCCAGAAAAAGTACTAAAAATCAAAGCCAGAATTACAAAAAGGCGCAAGCCAAAGTAGCAAAAATCCATTATAAAATCGCTTGTGTTCGCAAAGATACCTTACATCAAGTCACGACTCGACTCGCCCAGAACCACAGCGAAGTGGTGATCGAAGATTTGAATGTGAAAGGCATGAGCCGAAATCACAAATTAGCCAGTGCCATTTTAGATGGCGGATTTTATGAATTTCGCCGTCAACTGACGTACAAATGTGATTGGTACGGCTCGAAATTGACGGTCGTGGACAGATTTTATCCGTCTTCCAAGACCTGTTCCCATTGTAAAACGGTCAAAAAGGAATTGGCTTTAAAAGAACGAACGTATTGTTGCGAGCATTGTGGACTCGAAATCGACCGAGATCTCAATGCCGCCATCAATTTAAGAAATCAGTCCGTGAGTTACACGGCTGTCAATGCCTGTGGAGTGTTCAAACCGCCTAACGAGTTTCTTGTTGGGGACACTGTGAAGCAGGAAGCAGACTGCGAAATGGAAAAGGTTCCAGATTGTGTAAGTTCTGTGTAACGGATATGTTCCAATAAACTAATCGGATTTACCATCGTATTATGCCGCGACAATTCCGCCAACGCCATATCAATTCGACGATTGCTCATGCGCGACACTTCAAAAATCGTGTATTCTGCCATTACGCCTTTTTCGTGTTGCGCACAGACGAATTCCGCAATTTTAGGATCGGCACCTTGTCGAATCATGCGTTCCACTTGCACTCGCGCTAACCGTTTGGTAAAACCGCCCATATCTGGGATAAAACCAAAATGTTTTGTGCCTGTTCGTTCCATGACTTCCCAATGACGGTGCATCCACGCCGAATTAAGATAACAAAAGCACATCTTTTCATACAATAGTGTACAATTTTATACCACTTTTGTGCGAAAAGAGATAATTGTCTAAGACCTTCGTTTTATCGAAAGCCCTTCGGTATCTCAATCCCGAAGCCGCAAAGTGTCCGAATGCTTTTTTCCAACTCCCTACTGAATCCCGTGGAACATCTAAACCGAGTCGGTACATAGTGTCCACGTCCTGACTATGGAGTGGGGGAAAAATCGAACTCCCTTTGGTATATTTTACGATGCCGCGTCTTGCAATTTCAAGGCTGGCACTAATGGGGTCAAAATCTTCGTGTTGAATATTGCCCACAAAGGAGCTATAGGCCGCGATAACCGACACGTTTTCAATCCCTAAAGTATTACAATATTTTTGAATTAATTTCTGGGTTAATTCTCGATGCCACAGATTTCGGGTTTTCCGATTCGCTTTGGCACTCTTGGAAGGGTCGTTTTCGGTTTTAAATTCCAGATCCTCGCCCACAAAATACGCCACTTTATAATGCTGTGCTAAGCCAAAAAGGTATTTCCAAAGTTCACAAAATTCAAATCGGCGTTTGTGATTTTGCCCCACTTGGATGGGATCGGTGGAACTTAACCCCATTCGAGTATTTAAATTCGAGCAATCCAAAACGCCTTTGTGAAGGACCCGAAGGGATTCGTGGGATTGTTTCTCCACAATACTAAACCCGACGTGTTCGGGGTTTAAATCCACTGCCAAGTACCGATTTTCCTTTTTATTCGCTAATTTTCGACCTTTTTGTTCGTTTTTATACTGTTGAAACAAGGCTTTTCGCCCTTCTTTATCGTTTTTTTCTAAATTTCGGGCTTCTTTCTTAAATTCATGGATTTTAAATTCATACCCCGCCAACTTTTCTTCATCGTAGGTGATCCAAACAAACTGTTCCGAGAGTCGAACCGAAATCGGCAATTCTCCCAAACGAGATTGCAAAAGATTTAAAACCTTTTGTTGTTGCTTCGAGGCGTAAAAAGAGAGATTATATTTCGTTTCTTTGTCGGGTTTAAAAATTATTTTTTGATTTTCCAAATCAAAACCAAATTTTCGATTACTCCTTTGAGGGGCTTCGCCAATGCTATAAATCGGTAAGACGCGCTGTGCTTGATATTTTTTTTGGAGTTCGGTAATTTCGGATTGATTTTTCGCGGGAGCATTGGACAAAAAGGAAATTCTTCGCAAGGTCGTTAAACCCCCAAAAGTAATGCTTTTGCCTTGTCGGGATTGGAGATACGCTAATTTTCGATGCAATCGAAACGTTTTTCGTTTTCCTTTTCGACCTTCGGCTTTCGTCTCCTTTAATTCTTTTTCGAGGCTTTGGATTTGTGCGGCTTGTTTCTTTTGATGGGTTTCTTCTTGAGCGAGTTTGGTTTTTACTTCGGTGCAGCAACTTTCATAAAACCAACTATCCAAATTATATTTCGTTTGTAAGTCTTTTTTAAAATTTTCATCTTTCGATAACTCAAAATTTGCATAAAGCTTCCGATACAAAAACGAGTAGTTCTTGCAATAGTCGGAAACGGACGGTGAATTCTTCAGTTTTAATTTTAGAGTGATCATAGTCGGATGAAATTTCTGCAAAGATAATTCTTTTTTGGATTTTTTCTTTTGGGGAAGAATTCTATTGGGGAGTACAAAATGGTATAAAATAGGATAAATCGGTATAAAAAAAGCAGCTTCTGTTACAATATTCTGATTTCAACATGGTTTGAATCCCCACATTTAGTTTGCCCGAACCCACTACAAAATCATGGTCATAACCCGCAATAATCGTCCATTTAGGCGATTGTACTGGGCGATAGCCTGTTGCATCAATACGCCGACCCCAACTCGATTCCGAGCTAATTTAAAGTTGGCAAATGCCGCATTTAAATAGTTGATAGTGAATTTCACTCTATCCGCTTTGGTTAAAGCAGCCTCGCCGTCCAATCCTACCCCTGTAACATCGGTTCTACCTGCATTTTTAATCCGTCCTCCGATAGCTACATTTTCAAATACAGACACTTGTTGATTGTTATACAAATAGTTGAAAATAGAAGCATTTAAACGAACTTTATTATCCATAAACTTATTCCGTCAAAAAGAGGAGTAACCCCAAATGAGTAACATAATCTGCTACGGTTTGAAGTTCATAAATATGTTCCATTAAAGCATTTTTATAACGTTGCGTCAATAAAGTAGCTGAATTTGTAGGGGTTTTATCCTTTTCAGTGAACCGATGGAGTTCAAAAAACAAGGCTAACAGATAGACCGAAAATAGATTAAAATCGTTCACCGACTCATTATTATACTCTGTTTCGAGCCTTTCTAAAAGGTGGACGATATTAGGCATTGCTTCGTCTGGAACGTGCACCACTGGGTTGCCAATATATTGCAAAAAAATAAATTGGTTTAAAACCCCTTGCTGTATAATATTTTTATTGAAAATTTCCATATCAAAATGGCAGAAAAACCCTGTAATATCCGCACTCATGGATTCAACCGTCCGAATTTGATAAGCGGGTATAAAAAAAAAGTGATTGGGAGATAATTCACACCTATCTAATCCTTTAAAACGAGTCGTGGTGCCGCCTGTGAGAAACATGAAATCCGTTACTGGTTTTCGATAAGGGGGCTGCTTGACATTCACAAAACTACGGAAATCTTCAATCCGATTGATATGAAAGCAACGGAAATACGACCGCGATTTCCCCGATAAACAAATTGGGAAAGTCGCTAATATATCCTCTAATTTTAATAAAAGAGAATCTTTATGAATGTTTTTATAGATGTGAGACATAGCAACCGAACCCGAAAAAGATTTGTAAGATAATTTATTTAAGCGTATAAGTTCATTGAAACAACCTATCGAACTATAAATCATTGAAATTTAATGATTTATAGGATTGGTTTCTGCAAATTTCGATAAAAATTGAAGTACAATCGATAAATTTTTCATAATGCGTTTTTTAACACCGCAAAGGTATGTAAATATTTCAAGTAGTTGGTTTAGTAAGGGACGTGGAAAATAATAACCTACCCACGATTTGCCACGAATTTTCACAAATTTAGTGAAAATTCGTGTAATTCGGGGCAAAATCGTGGGTAGATTATTATTTTCCACGTCCCTTAATATTTGGAATGAAAATATTCATTTTCTCTGGTTTGCTTTCTAATTTTAGCATTTGCTTCTGCCGCCCTTAATTCAACGCGCCGAATTTTGCCACTAATCGTTTTAGGCAACGTTTCGACAAATTCAATAATTCTCGGAATTTTGTAAGCCGCAAGATTTTTATCGCAATATTGAAATAATTCTTCTGCAAGTGCTTTGTTAGCAGTTGTACCTTCAGTCAAAATAACAAAAGCCTTCACCGCAAAACCCCTTAATTCATGCGGACTCGCCACAACCGCCGCTTCCACAACTGCTTCATGTTCAATCAATACGCTTTCCACTTCAAAAGGACCAATCCTAAAATCAGACGCTTTGATAACATCGTCATCCCTGCCCACGAACCAAACATAACCTTCTTCATCTTTATACGCTTTATCGCCCGTGTAATACAACCCATGCTTAAAAACTTGTTTTTTGCGTTCGGGTTCGCCCAAATAATCTATAAACACCCCATTTGCCTTATGATGATTCATGTTGACACAAATATTACCTTCTTCAAAAGCAGGTTGTTCTACGCCATTATCATCGGCAATCACGAGGTCGTAAAGAAAAGTGGGCTTGCCCATAGAACCATATTTCACTTTTTGATTCGGCAAATTGCCCGCTAATAAGGTCGTTTCGGTTTGCCCATAGCCGTCTCGAATCACAATGCCCGTTCCTTTTTCCCATTTTTCAATGATTTCCGCATTCAAAGGCTCGCCCGCAGCGACACATTGTCGAAATTGGAAACGATAGGCAGATAAATCTTCTTGAATCATCATCCGAAGTACCGTCGGCGGTGCGCAAAAAGTCGTAATGCCATATTGTTCAATCGTTTTCAACTGTTCTTTCGTATCAAACTTATTCACTTGATTGGCGAAAATCGTCGCGCCCATGTTCCAAGGTGCGAAAAAACTGCTCCATGCAAATTTCGCCCAGCCCGGAGAAGAAATATTGTAATGAATATCGCCATGACGCATGCCCACCCAAGAAGCCGTTGCCAAATGCCCAAACGGATATGTAAAATGCGTATGCGTTACAATTTTCGGCAAGCCCGTCGTTCCAGAAGTGAAAAAATAAAAAAGATGGTCATCCGCCTTTGTGTGCGCGGCTTCTGCAACTGTTTTTTCTTGAAAAATGGTTGCCATCGAGTGCCAACCTGCTCTTTCGCCCTCCACAATAATTTTTACAGGAATTTTTCGACCCACCAAAGCTTCGGCGGCATCAATTTTAACTGCATTGGCAGCATCTGCAATAGCGACTTCTGGGAAAATGGTTTGAAAACGATAAGCAATATCTTTTTGCGTCAAATTCGTCGCGGCAGGCACGAGGACAAATCCACCTTTAATAGCCGCCAACGTACCAATCCAATTCGCAGGGTCTAAAGACAATTGAGTATAGACACGATTCCCTTTTTGAATTTGATGGTTTCTTAAAAAATTAAGGAATTGATTGGCTCGTTGATAAATGTCTTTGAACGTGTAATGCTGCTCCTGCTCATAGTAACGCCAAATTAATGCTTTACTATCAGGATAATTCTTAACATTCATTTCGTAAAAGACATCTGTTGCCCAATTAAAATAATCAGGTTTCGTTAGTTTCAAAGCATCCAACTTATCAAAACGCTCGTTTTGAAGCTCGGAACGGACTTGATTAAAAAATTCTTTGATATTCATTTTCTAAACGATGGTCTAATGGGCGTACCCATTCTTATTGATTTTTTTTAATATCGCTGATGCAAAGCTATCCAACATTTGCCAAATAAAAATTAGGTCAAGGCTCTCCATGCCAATTTATCTCCTGCAACGACAAGGATCCATGATTTAATATTGGTGCGTTGATTGAATTTATCCGTTGCTAAATAATCTTTTAACTGTTGATTCGCTTCTTTGAAAAGCGTATTGATGGCAACTTTGCCCGCTTTTTTAGCGAATTTTAATTCCAATGCCACATCAAAATTCACTTTATAGCCCCGAATTGCTTCTAAAAATACGTCCATATATTTCCAATCCGTTTCGTATTCCGTGTGCACATAATAAAAATTTTGCTGATGTAATAAACTGACCACAATAGCTTTCAGACTATTTTCGGTAAAATGCGCGGCATCTCTGGGAGACATCCGCTTTACAATTTGAGCCACTTGGTCGAAAAAAGCGGTTGGATTGCCGTCCCGCGCCATCGTTTTAATGGCATTATCAATGTAGAGGTTATCAATCTGCAATTCCGTTTGGTTTCGGACGAGTTCTAAGAAATAATTGTTATATAATTTTTTAATGACATAATTGGGAAAGGTGAAAATATAACCGCCTAAATCATCCGTTTTGATGGTCAAAAAACCCATATAAAACAGCAAACTCACTAAATCATTGCTGTTAAAATCGCGTTGCAAACTAAAATGGCGAACCAAACTACTCGCAATTTCCCCTTGTTGCGTCAATGCATCTAAAACCGCTATGAACCGCCCTTCCTGATTCTGAATATTGAATAAATTCCGAATTTTCATGTAATCGGACGCGATATTGGCATCTAACAACTCTTTTGGATATTTTTTTTCATCCTGATACAGTTGTGCGAAGTATAAAACCATGTTCGGATTATACAAATGGTGCGGTATATCGCCTTCAAAACGATAGCCATCATACCAAAGGCGCAAATCGTTCATGACGCTATCTAATTGATTTTCAGGAACTTCAATGAGTTGCATTAATTTTCGGACTTCCGATTCTGTAAAACCCATCATATCATGAAAACGATGCTTCAAGGTAATATTGCTCGCAATATTAAAACCACTCGTCATGCTATCCATCGTAATCGGCGAAACGCCCGTAATAAAAATTCGGTCAATGGTACTGTCCCAAGTAGCGATTTTAAGGACTTCATAAAATTTGCGAACAAACCCATTCTGGCTCACCGCTTGGCTGAAATATGGGAAGTTAAATGAAATCAATTCATTTGCAAAATGGTCATACTCATCAATTAATACATAAATTTTATGTTGCAATCCATTGGTGTCGTGTGCCGTTAAGAGTGCACTTGCCAACTCATTCGGTTCGGAACGTTCTAAGATTTTTTTTTGTTGTTCTTTGGTAAATGCTTTGGGATAGGCTTTAAAAAATTTGTCCGCACCCTCCACAATTCGCTTCATAAAACCTTGAGCCGTTTTTTCTTCGGAAGTCGTATTGATGCCCGAAAAATCAAAATGCAAAATCATATATTGATTCGCAAACGCTGTCGGGTTCTGACCCACAGAATAGTTGCCAAACAACGTTTGGAAATCGTTTTTATATTGCGCTCCATAGTAATAGCGCAACATGGAAGTCGTGAGGCTTTTGCCAAACCGACGCGGACGCAAAAATAGGAGAAACGAGCCGCCGTGCGTTTCTAAGAATGGAATATAATGCGTTCTATCTTGGTAGAAATAGTTGCCCAAGATGACTTTTCGATAATCGCTTTCGCCATACGGTATTTTTATCATATTGGAATCATGGTTTCATTGTGACCATTTGCCGCAAAGATAATGGATTTCGGAATGTTTTTTTTGTATTTTTAATTTACAAATATTTTGTGTTTTGAATATGCTAAACGTTTGCAAGATTTAGAACCTTGCAAACGCTTCACAACCGAATTAACCCACTTTCGAGACTGTGGGTAATTGCATCCCCCAAGCAATGTCTTTCAAGGCGATACCTGCGTCCACGAGTTCGTCTTCAATTTTAACATCGGTGCGATTGATTTGAATACAAACTTTTTGTTGAATAATATCGAAATGAAAAACAGCATAATGCACAGGTTTGCCTTTATACCAACCCATACGAATGAGTTGATAATAATGCTGTTGAGTGTCTGCAATGACTTTATTTTCCACATCGGGCATGAAAGGAGAACGAATTGCAGCATATTCATTCAATACTTTCAAAATGGCTTTTTGATATTTTTTTATTTTTTCCATTGAACAATTATTTTTAAAACAGGGTCGAATGTAATAAATTTTAAACCAAATTGTTGAATTACTTGATTAAAAATGGGCGTTGAATCTAATTTGTCAAAGCCCGACACGGGCAAACCGATATAAAGTTCCCAAGCAATAGCTTGTTCCTTCAATGCTGCTTGATACACCAGAAATTGCCCTAACATTTCGTAAAAACCATAAAAAGGTGTGTTTTCATTAAAACTTTTAACTTCAATGGCTACATTTAGCCCTTCTTTTTCGACTCCAATAATCGGTTGAATCCCCAAATCAATAAAAAAGTTGGTGCCACTTTCCGTAGGAACAAACAAAGGGTCATGTGCTATGTGCCAATTATCCTTTATCAAAGCGGTTGTAACAATATCGTGAAAACTATCTTTTTTAGGCATTTTATAACTGGTTTTAGGAATAAAGGCATGTTTGCTCTTGCAAAAATAGAAATTTTTTGAAATTTCCTGCACCTTTTCAAAAAAAGATGCAGGAAATTTGCCGCGAAAATAATACATTTTGGAATGTGGATTTCGGATTTCGGAATATTTTTTTTGTATCTTTAATTTACAAATATTTTGTGTTTTAATATCGACCCGTTCGGCGGTAATGCGGCTGAAAGCGTTGCAAAAAAAACGGCACGCCGAAACCATTTCGCCGAAAGAACTTTCCGAAATGAGAACGATTAGTGATTTCCTTGAAATGAAAAGTGCAGAACGGGTTTATTTAGTTGGGGCATTGGCTCAATTGCGTCAAACGTCTATTACGGAAGTTGCCCAACAATTAAATCTAAAAAAATTCTATGGCTAAACGGCGTAAATTCTCGACGGCGGACGTTGGGCGTTGGTTGTATTTGGGACTCATTTGAGAATTATCTGAAAGAGTTGCAAAGTATTGAGAATGAATTAGTTAGAATGATAGTGAGGCGCAACCTCACCATCATTATGCGATTTATTGTTTATGCTTATGTTTTATTATTATGATCACTTAGAAAAAGTAAATATTTAAATATTTTTTTATTCATTCTAAAATAAGCTTTGAATATTTTTTTTAATATCTTCTCTTGAATATTTTTGTAGGTTACCATGAGTTACATTTGAAGCAGATTTATTATGATTGTATACAATTGTTTTGCTGGAATCCAATGCGTAGTTTTCACCTCCGCGTGAACCTGCTGGCGAACGTTTTTCTTGATAATAATTGTGATTTTGTTTTACATTATTAGGTATATCATTGTCAACTGTCATATTAAAAGCTGTTTCTGTTAATGTGGATTCACCTGGTACAATAATTTCTCTTAGCCCAATATGTCCATCCGTCGAATCAACTGTAATTAACAAATCAACGTCTATTTGATTTTTAATGGATTTAGCTAATTCTACCGCAACATCTCCACCATAACTATAACCATAGATAAGAACTTTGTCACCTATTTTAAAATTGTTTTTGAGGAAATCGGTACCTGTCTTAATGCCTGAACCCGAGGTCATACCTGGAGCTATTATTGTACCTATCATTTTCATGTTATTGGTTTGAGCTATTTGCTTCGCATCATTATGAGCGTCTCTGGTATATTGTGTTACTTCATTTAAAGCTAATGCTTTACCTCTTCCAAACGGACCTCCTTGAAAAAAAACACCAACTAATTTTGGAATTGGTGCGAACGGATTTATCAGTGCTTGCTCTTGCTGGGTCTTCAAAGTCTTATTTTTGTCTTGATTCTTTATTTGAGGTTTAGCAGGCGGCTTGACAGGTATTTGGGGTTTTGCTGTTTGTTTGGGTTTCGGAGCGTTTTTATCGGACGTATCAGGCAGTGAAACGCTCACTTTTTGCACATTCACGGTTCCAATTCTACTACTACCATTCACAACACCCATGCCCCCGCCGCCACTCGCGCTTACAGAAAGGCTGCCCCCTTTCACAGCACCTGTTTTTAGGACAGATGATGCTGCATCATTCGTAATTACATTGTTATCAAACAAATTCGCAATAGGCATATTTGCCACTTGACTTGCATTTGCAATGCTATCTATCGCAGGAAACGCCTTGCTGACTGCCGCAAGAGATGCAACTTGAGGCAATTTCGGCAAATATTGTTGCAATAAATCCGCGCCTTTACTGAAATTAGGCAATTTTTCCTTCATTTGATTCCAATAAGCTTTAGCTTTTTCTAAGTCTTTTTTGGCATCAGCCATTGCTTGATCCCAATGCTTTTTAGCATTTTGAGCGGATTCAACACTTTTTTTCCATGATTTAGCTTGTTCTGCGATTTTAGTTGCCTCTTGTTCCAATTGCTTGGCTTTGTTTGACCAATCTTGCATTTTTGAAGCAGTATTTTTATCTATCAGCGATAAAACACCTGA